>JAJZSH010000219.1:0-1746 GCA_021822005.1 Deltaproteobacteria bacterium
AAGGAAAGTGGCGGGAGCGCGGGGGAAGGAAATCGTTTGGCACAGCCTGCGGCTGGCGGGGGCTCCCTTTTGTCGCAGGCGGCCCCTGGGCAGGGAAGCGAGACAGCGGAAGGCACTCAACAGGGCACCCCGCCCGAGGTGCTGGCCCGTCCCCTGTACGAGGTGAATCCGCCGCCTCTCTATCCCCGGCTTGCCAGACGGCTGGGAAAGCAGGGGGCCGTGCTGCTTGAGGTATTTGTCTCCGCCTCGGGAAGGGTGGAGGAGGTAAAGGTGGCAACCGGCAGCGGTCACGGAATTCTTGATGAGGCGGCGCTTGAAACGGTGCGCGGCTGGCGGTTCGCACCGGGCCTGCGCAACGGCCGGCCAGCCGCCATGTGGGTCAGGGTGCCGGTGCGCTTTGAACTGCGCGGATAGATCATGACGAACTCTATGGGGGGCATGGTGGCAGGTGAGCGGGCACTGATCGGCCGTCTTGTCCTGATAACCCTGGGACTCGGCCTTCTTCTTGCGGCTTTGTGCTTTGCCGCCGCTGCTTTCAATGCTATGCTGTACAAGGCCACGTTGCAATCACCCGGAGAAGACAACGGGTTTGTGCGGCAAGCAGTGAAGCGGCGCATCCTTGCCGACATCGCACGCTTTTCGATGTGGAAGAACCGGAGCCAAACAGAGGAATCGCAGGCCATGCCCGATGGATACACAGCCATCTTCGCTCTCTTTGCCCTTGTGGCAATTGTCACTTTTTTTCTGGTCAGGGTGAGCAGATCCATGGATCTGCTTGACGAAGAAGGGGATGACGGCAAGAGGGGACTTTTCGGACGGTTTCGTCGCCAGGACGATTTTTTTGTGGTCGATGGAACCGGCAAGACCATTCTCATGCAGGCGGTTGCCCAGGGTTTTGAGGAAGGGATCGATCATGTTCTGGTCAAGGCCAGTGTCGAAGCGGTGAACTCTGCCACGGATGACGGCACCACCGCGCTCCACTGCGCCATCGCCCCGGGCAATCCGGCCATTGTTTCCAGATTGTTGGACTTTGGCGCGCATCCCAATGTCGCCGACCATGACGGCAGGACGCCGCTCTGGCTTGCGGCTCACAAGGAGGATGCCCGGATCGCCGCCCTCCTTCTTGATTACCAGGCGGATCCGAACTGTCGGGTGGGAAAAAACCGGCTGACCCCGCTCATGGCGGCGGCCAAAAATGGGCGGATCGAGGTTGTCAATCTGCTCCTTGACCGGGGCGCGGACCCGCGGCTTGTTGCGGGAGATGGCAGAACCGCGGCCCAATTCGCCAGGGAAAATTTCAAGGCGAATATGGTTGACCAGGTCGCGCACAACCGGAAACTCGCCAGAATGGTATTGCGGCTTGAGGCCGGGCTGAAACCCCGGGCCTGAATGGAGATCGTTCCGCTGTTTTCCTTTGCGGGAAGGCCTGGGCCATGGAGATGGCATCGTTGGCATTGCGCAGCGCCCGGCCCGTTCCCCGAGTCTGGCTGTGCAGGCTGCCGGCGATTGCCATTCCGGCGGCATCGTCCGCCGCCTTGTTGATGCGCCGCCCGGAGAGCCTGATGCCAGGCAAAAAAGAACGGGTTCAGTCCGTCCCTGCATCCGAAGGCTGATCTGTCTCGGCTTCTGGCGGGAGTTCCTTTTTTTCCAGCAAGCTCTGCTTCTTTTCTTCTTTCTTCTTTTTCTTTGCCAGCTCTCGTTGCCGTTTTTCGTATTGATAGTTTGGTTTTGCCATGTTGCCACCAT
>JAJZSH010000219.1:1756-5593 GCA_021822005.1 Deltaproteobacteria bacterium
AATTTGTACTGACCGTTCAGGGGGTCACCGCCCGGAGAAATACCCGCAAGGGGGCCGGGTAGCCCTCCACGGTCAGGGCCGGGTTGCGCGGGTCGAGAAAATCCTCGTAGGATTCAAAGGTCATCCATGCTGTTTTCCGCTGTTCCTCGCTGCTCATGGGGTGGCTGCAAAAGATCTCCACCTCGGTAAAGCCGGTGCGGATGAGCCAGTTGCGCAGGCAATTGGCCGTGGGCACGAAATAGGTGCCCGGCACCTTGGCGTAGCGCTCCTCCGGAAAAAGGGCCATCGGTTCCTCGCCCGGAATGGCCTGGGATTCTATAATCAATACGCCGCCGGGCCGCATGGCCGCCCGGATTTCCCGCAGCATCTCCACCGGCGAGACGCGGTGGTAGATGATGCCCATCAGAAACACCACATCAAAACAGGACGGGAAGAGGGGGATGTCCTCCACCCCCATCAGCTCGATGAACAGTTCGTCGGCTCCGGCCAGGCGGCGGAGGGTTTTGAAACAGTAATAATGCTGGAGAAAGGGCTCCAGCCCGACCACGCAGCGCGGCTTATGCGGCAGCATGCGAAACATGTAGTAGCCGTTGTTGCAGCCCAGGTCGGCCACGACCTTGCCGCTGAGGTCGGGCAGGGCGGGCAGCAACCGGTTCCACTTGCGCCAGCTCTGCCATTCCGCATCTACTTCAACCCCGAACACATTGAAAGGCCCCTTGCGCCATGGCATGAAACCCCGCATGGCCTCATGCACCAGGCGACGGTCCGCTTGGCTCAGCTCATCGGCTAAGCCGATGGTCACCGCATCCTTGCTGAAGTCGGTGAACTGCGCATGCAGATGGCGCAAGGCCTCATAGGGCTCGCGGAAGCGCAAAAAGCCTTTCTTGGGTTGGGCCAGCCGGGTAGCCGTGTCTGCCCGCCGGGTGCGGATGGCATCCTTGTTGGCGGTTTTCAAAAAATCAAGATAATCGCGCATATCCGGATCTACGGGTGGGCTATTTGTTGAAATCGCAAAAAAACCGCGATTACAACGGTTATCGCTTTGTCTCATTTATCTTATGTTTCGGACCTGTGACTTTTTTCCCTTTTTGCAAGTCCATCATTTTTTGCCGGACGGCAGCTTGATCTTCTTGTCCTCTTTCAGCTCTTTGTTCTCGCGGAAGAGCAGGAAGGTCTTGCCGATGATCTGGGCGATCCGGCTTCTGGACTTTTTGGCCAGCAGCTCGGCGGCCTCCTCCCTGCCGTAGGGACAGCCGTCCTGGATCTTGACCTTGACCAGTTCGTGCGCGGCCAGCACTTCTTCCAGCGCGGCGGTGAGATTGTCGGTAACGCCCTCCTTGCCGATCATGACCAGGGGGGAAAGGTGGTGTCCCAGGCCGCGGAGGTGGCGGCCCTGTTTGCCCGTAAGGTACAGTGTTTTGCTCATGTTTTTTTCCTAAAAGAGGTTGGAGATAATCTTGGAGCCGCCGATCCACATGCCGGCCACGGCGCCAATGCTCGGCAGCATAAAGGCCAAAAAAAGCCGCAACAACCGGTTGCGCCACCAGCCGCGGAAGGTGGCCATGTCTTGGAGAACGGTTTCAAACTCGATAACCAGCGGCGGCTGGACCATGACCTGAATAAAGGCCGTGAGATGTCCCACGCCGAGCACGGGCAACAGGGTGGTGATGGGCGCTCCGGCAAAGGCGCCGAGGATGGTGAAGGGGTGGGCCAGCGCCAGGATAGCCCCTAAGGCTGCGGGAAGGCCGGTGGCCAGAATCCAGAACAGCAGATTGTCGCCGGCCACTGCCGCGCCTTTGGTGAAAGCGATCACGACCAGGGCTGCCACGATGAGGGCGGGGATGGCCCAGCCAACCACCTTCCAGACCGGGGAAACGGTCGGAATCTGGTTGATGGCCTCCATCCGGTCACTGCGGTCCTCGCCAAGCGCCTCCCTGATCCCGGCCACATGCCCGGCCCCCACCACGGCCACCAGCCTCTTGCCTTCGGCACCCTTGATCTTTTCCGCCAGAAAGGTGTCCCGTTCGTCAATGAGCACCCGCTTGAGCTCGGGCATGGCCTGACCCAGTTCATTCAGCAGCTCGGAAAGAACATCGCTTTCTTTCAGCTCCCGCAGCTTTTCCTCGGTGATCTCGGTTTCTTCGAACATGCTGGTGAGAATGCTGGCCAGCAGATAGTTCTTGCGCCAGAACGAGGTGGATTGCCAGGCCCGGCGCAGGGTGACCCGCACATCCCGGTCGCAGAGCGCCACGGGAATCCCGTATTTCTCCGCCTCCTGCACGGCCTCCAGCAGTTCGGTGCCCGGCTTGACCCCCATCTGGTCGCCCAGCCTTTTCTGGTAAGAGGCGAGAACCATGTTGATCAGCAGGGTGGAGAGCTGTTTCTTGCGGATGATTTCCCGCAGATCGAGAAGCTCCCAGGTTTTGCGTTTGGCCAGGGCCTCGTAGCGCTTCTCGTCAAGCTCCACGCAGACGCAGTCCGGCTTTTCGCCGGCAATAACCTGGCGGACCAGCTCCACGGATTCCCGTGAGATATGGGCCGTGCCGATCAGGAAGATTTCCCGGTCGCCTAACTTAAGGCAATGGACGTCCGGGGGATAATTGGGGGCGGAATCCGCCGTGGGTTCAGTCATGTTTTTTGGTCACATTAGAAGCGGTATTGCAGCCCGGCGGTGACAAGATGGGCTGCGGCGTTGTCAAAGGTGCCGTTGATGCTGTTGGCATTGGTCGGCACAGTGCGGCTTTCCTTGTCGTCAAAGAGATAGGCCGCGCCGAGGGCGAGATTGTCAGCCGGCTGGAAGCGCAGGCCGCAGGAGTAGATTTTGGCGTCGGAGTCAGGCAGCTCGAAGCCCAGGGTTTGATCGGGAACCGGGTTTTTATCGATGGCGAATCCGGCCATGACGGTCCACTGCGTATTGAGTTTGTGGGTCAGGCCGAGGCGAAAGGCGTCGGAGTTGACCCAGTTTTTAGCCTTTGGGTTGTCGAAAACGGCAAAGGCAAAGTGTGTGGAAAAATCTTGGGCATAGTTGAAATCGAGTTTGTCGTAAGCATTCCAGAAGGTTTTGTCATAGGCTAATTCGGCGGTGGTTCTGCCGCTGTTGCAGGTATATGCGGCAGCGAGAGCCAATACTGCCGGAGCAGGAACAGATACTTCTGCGTAACCGTTATAAAGCTGAGCTCCGCCTAAAGAAAGTCTTGCATCTCCCTCAATGTCCAGATCAATCTTGGAGCGGTAGGTGGCGGCCAGGGAGAGGTTTTCCACGGGCCGGGAAGTCAGCGCCAGATTGTAGCCGTACTCGGCGGTGTTGCCTTTCAAGTCGCGACTGATGGCCGCGGTGCTCTTCACCACGCCCTCCGCGTAGATCGCCCGCAACCCGCCGCCGATGGAGAGCTTATCGTTTACCTTATAGGAAACGGTGGGGTTGAGTTCGTAGCTTTTCAGGGTAAACTCCTCCGCGGTTGCCCGCTGAAAGGCGTTGTCCCACCGTTTTGAAAGGCCGTACGGATAAACCACGGAAAGGCCGAAACGGAAGTTGTTGTATTCCGGGGAAACGACATGCAGGTTGGGCATGGCGAAATCCTCTGTCCTCGAACCGCTGTTGAACGAGGGGGTAGCATTATCCGTATATTCTCTGCTGGCCAGGTGAATCCAGGTGAGGCTTGCTTCGGTCTGCCACTTGTTTTCAAGCCAGCTCATGTTGGCCGGGTTGTAGTAACTCGCATCCGCAGCCGGAGTGTTGGCCACATACGCCGCGCTCAGGGCGGTGGAATTGATGGATTGCTCAGGTATCCGATAGCCCGAAGCAAAGGCGGGGCCGGCGGCTCTGGTTCGTGCCGG
>JAJZSH010000220.1 GCA_021822005.1 Deltaproteobacteria bacterium
CCTTCCGAGCAACGCGGTATCGGTGCTTTTCTCCCCATGGCAACCTCCTTCGTGCGGGTGGGTTGCCATAGAATAATATATTATCGTTTACTTTTGCAATGGAACACCAGCCGTCTTTTCGAGAGAGGGTTAAATCAGATGGAAGTCGCCGCTATAACAGGGCACAAGACTCTCACAATGCTCAACCGCTATACCCACCTGAGGGCCGAGGATCTGGCAGAGAAGCTGATGTGACAACATGGAAAAGGGAGAGTCCAAGACCAACGGCCGGCATTCCTCAGAAATCTGCGCGGTGCGGAAAAGATTGACATACGTTTATGCAAAAATTATCATGCATTAACAAACTCTGATAACCGATGTATATTTTGGTATAAATATGGACCCCAAAAACAACCCCTATGCCCCGGGCGCCGGCACTCCGCCCCCTGAACTCGCAGGCCGCGACGACATCATTGAGCGGGCTGGCGTGGCTCTTTACCGCATCGGTGCAGGGCGGGCGGCGCGTAGCGTTATCCTCTACGGCTTGCGCGGCGTCGGCAAGACCGTCCTTTTGCAGCGGATCCGTCTAGTTGCCGAAGAGGAACATTTTTTTCCCGTGGTCATCGAGGCCCCTGAGGAACGATCGCTTCCCGCAGCCCTTGGCCCAGCCCTCAGGGCGACGCTCATCCGAATGAGCCGGGGGGAGGCTGCCAAGTCAGCCCTTCGGAAGGCGCTTGGTGCCCTCGCCGGGTTTGCCCGAGCCGTCAAGCTCAAATATGACGACGTGGAGTTCAGCGTCGATTACACCCCCGAGCCGGGAGTGGCAGACAGCGGTGATCTGGAGACCGACATCACCGACCTCCTGGTCTGTGTCGGCGAGACTGCAGCCGAATGCAAGACAGCGGTCGTCCTATTCATCGATGAGCTGCAATACATCCCGGAGACACAGCTCGCCGCCCTAATTACCGCCCTACACCGCGCAAGCCAGAAACAGTTGCCCATCACCCTTGTGGCCGCAGGACTGCCGCAACTCCTGGGACAGATGGGCCGGGCCAAATCCTATGCTGAACGATTGTTCGAGTTCATCCCAATCGGGCCACTGGAGCAAGATGCTGCCCGTCAGGCTCTCTGCGTACCCGCCGGACATGAAGGCGTAAGTTTCACCGAGGATGCCGTCGCGGAGATACTCACCCGCACTCAGGGCTATCCCTATTTTATTCAGGAATGGGGCAAGCACGCCTGGAGCGTGGCAACCGCCTCGCCCATCACTCTAACCGATGTACAACGGGCGAGCGAGGTCGCCGTGGCGGAATTGGATGCGAGTTTCTTTCGGGTTCGTTTTGACCGCCTGACACCAATGGAAAAACGCTATATGAGGGCCATGGCGGAACTGGGGCCAGGACCACACCGGTCCGGCGACATCGCTGATATCTTGAACAAAAAGAATTCAGCAGTCGCCCCGGTCCGCGCCCGCCTCATCGTAAAAGGGATGGCGTACAGCCCATCACATGGTGACACGGCATTTACCGTGCCGTTGTTCGATGGTTTCATGAAACGAATTATGCCGGTACCCGTACCCCCCTAAGGTTCATGGGCGATAACCAGCCTGCTGGCAGTCAGCTACCACCGGCAAAGCCGGTGGCTTGAAAGAATCTGAACCGCTCAAAGCGGTTGAAAACCTGGGGCCACCTAGAGGTGGCTATTCAAACAAATTCAGTTGATCAAAACGTTGATCTTCATTCTCCTGATTTTGGATATTATTCTGAGGGTGTCAACAACGATTTCTTCACACAAAAATAGCCAGTTACAAATCGACCCACCCTTTTTCGCTTGAATCAGCTCAAAAGCCAAGCTCAGATTTCCACCACCAACCCGGGGTCGTAACCAGTATTCTCTCTGCCGGCATAGCCCCTTGGGTTGCAAAGCACCTGCGTATCGCCAAGCATATAATCGCACGGCGTATGCGTATGGCCGTGGATCCAAGGATGGCGCCGGAATATGCGACCAGTTCGTCGAGGTTCGATGCAAAAACCGCGCTGATCTGATTCCATTTCTCAATCAAGCGTTCACTTCGCCGCTGCGCTGCTGCCGGCTCAACGCGCTGCGCGGCTCCTCGCCGTACTCACTGTACTGTCTCGTCGCTGCTCGCTCGTCAATGGGCCAAGCTCATCCACTGCCTTCGCGTTTCCATCTTGATTGAGAAATGGAATCAGGCATTACCCGCAAGCGGTTGCGTCCCGATCAGGGCGGGACCACCATCACCGTGCAGGGGGCATGGCCGATAATCCGCTGGGAGACGCTGCCCATCAGCATCTTGGCCAGTCCGGTACGGCCATGGCTGCCCACCACGATGAGCGCCACCTTGCGCTTCTTGGCCTCGGCCACGATCGGACGGTGAGGCTGATCGTCGTAGCCCATGATAGCCTCGCAGGTGAGCCCTGCCTTTTTCACCTTGTTCTCGGCCTTCTTGAGCGTCTTGCGGGCCTCCGCCTCCAGTTGTTCCTCAAGGCCCGGCGTCAAGGTCATATACTCCACGTTGAGATCCACCACGTGCATCACGTAGAGCGTGCTCCGGCAGGCCTTGGCCATGTCGATGGCCTGCCTCAGCGCCGCTTCGCTGAACTTGGAGCCGTCGTATGCCACCAGAATCGAATCGTGCAATTTCAAGCCACATTGTTTCGTTGCCATGACCCCTCCTGTGTGAATAGTTGATTCCGCCGTGAATTCATCGTTCTATACCTTGCCGGTTCCCTTCCCCCCCAGCACGCATTCGTCACAGAGTTCCGGCACAAAGGCGTTGTAAGCAATGGTGATGCCCAACGCGAAAAGCGCGGTGCCTACCCCCAGAATGGCACCGATGGTGGTCGGCGCCAGCAGAGCCAGCCTGATCAGCACCGTGGCCACCGCAAAGCCGGAGTTACGGAAGGCCACGAGATACTGGGAACTGTAGCGCAATGAGATGAGCACAATGAGCACATCGCTGAAAATGAGGAGGGTGTAGAACATCTCAAAGATGTTTTCCGGGTGGTCGAAGGCGAAATAGCCCCACACGTCGTAAAAGCCCAAGGCAAAGAAGCAGAGCAACAGGGTAAGGGCAATGGCCTTCTTGGCCAGGATGAACTTGCTCTTGTCTCCCACCCGCATCTTGAGTGGATGCGGCTTCTGCAGACGGTAAAAAAATCCGAGGATCACAAAGATCAGGAGTGCGCTCACCGCCGAGGCGACGATGGGCACCATCACCGATTCGACCTGTTCCCACAGCAACGGCTCGTCGAAATGGGAGATATTCTTGAAGGTGCCCCGCAGCAGAATGAGGGAAAAGATCTCGAACTGCTTGCCCACCGACCGCGACACCGAGTGCACCAGGCTCAGGATCAGGCTGACCACCTCCAAGGCAAGCAGCAGATTGAAGGCCTGTTCGATGGCGGCCAGGTGGGTGCGAGAGAAAACACGGTCAAAGGGCGATGGCAGCAAGGCGCGGCGGTTTAACTCGATGACCATCACCGCTACCAGAAAGAAGGCCACAAGAAAAGAGGCCAAAATCTTCTGGCCGTCCGGGCTTTCCCAGTATTCCTCGATCCGGTCGAACCAGATGCCGCTATGGGTAAGCAGGGAGTACATGCGCGATGGCTCCGTTCAATAATCTGTCGTATAAGTTCCAGGGGCCGGGCGATTATCGCCTGATTCCAAACATCATACCATCCTCTTCGGCCCGTTGGAAGGTCGCCACGGCCAGCACCAGCATGAATGCCGTAAAAAACAGCGGAAAGGAGAGATCGCCGGCAATGGTCCCGACCCCCGCCCGCTTGAAAAGTACCGCCTTGAGGGCATGGACCGCATAGGCCTCGGGGTTGAACTTGGCAAACCCCTTGAGCCAGCCGGGGAAACTCGCAATGGGATAGACCGCGCCGCTCGCCCCGGTCGAGATCGATGAACACGGTGACGTATTTGGTGGCGTCGCCGGGATTTTGTCTCATCCAGGCTGAAGGCGCCGAGCCCTCTCAAATCGAGGCGGGCGATCGCCTTGTTGACATAATGGGCAATGATGCGCCACAGTCGTTTATCGGTGACTTCCATATGCCGGGCCGCCACCCGCACCTCTCCCTCCTCTTCGGCCACCGAGCGCGCAAAGGGCAGGCCGGTAAACCGCGTCAGGGACGGCTCCACCAGCGGGGCCAGCCGCAGGGTTACGACATCGCTGCCCGCCACCGCGGCCTTTCAATTCCGCCGGGGTGCCCATGGCGATGATCCGGCCCGCGTCGATGATGGCGATCCGGTCGCAGAGCGCCTCGGCTTCTTCCATGGAGTGGGTGGTGAGGAAGATGGTCATCTGCTCGCTTTGGCGCATGACGTCGAAGGAAACCTGGTCCACCGCAGCCGCAAGGTCGTCGCTCTCGAACTGCACCACCACCTCGCCGGCCCTCACCATCTCCCCTTGCCGGCAGCACAGGGTGGCGATGCGGCCCCGGCAACCTTGCTGATAATCTGCACCTCCACCCCTTCCACGATGCCGGACGCCTGCACGGCGCCGTCGGCACCCCCCTTGCCACCACAGACAAAGAACAGCGGCAAGCAGCACACCCCCGCCGCTGGTGATTCCGGCCACCATTTTTTTCTCATAGGCATCCTGCCGCCTCCAGGCGCAACAACCCGCTCACAGCCAATCGGTCAGCATAAAGCCGAACCCGATACGATTGTTCGAGACATTATAGTCAAGCAGACTCTCTCCATAGCCGTTGAAATACTGGACATAGCCCTTGAGCCCCTTGTAGATCGGGAATCCCCAGTCGAGCTGGATCGCGCCGCGATTGCCCTCGATATCGAGATTGTTGCGCCACAAGACATGGAACAGGTGATTGCCCTGGGTGTAATAGAGGTCCAGTTCGCCGTACCCCAGGTAGTCGGCGATGTCGGGATTGTCGTCGTCATCGGGCAGACGGTACCAGGGCTTGAGTTGCAGGGCAAAATTATCCCGCTCCAAGGCCACGGCGGCATACACCCGGTTCCAATTCCGCGACAACGGCTCACCCCGGCCGTTGGACTGATGGACAAAGCCGACCCTGAACATCCGGCCGGTCATGCCCAGAACCTTCCGGTCCAGGGCCCAGGCGACATAGGCCTCGGGCTCGTAGTTGCTCTCCCGGAAGGGCGACGAGCTGTCGGAGTTGTACATCTGCCAGAAGGACAACTGACTGTAAGCCAGCCACAGGTCGCCGTTGCCCTGGTAGATGTTATCCCAGACCTTGACCTGGGCGCTCAGCTGGAATTTGACTTCCACGTCGTCAAGCTCGTCGCCCGGATGCAATTGCCGCCAGGCCGCCTCGTTGGGGGAATCGTTGTAGGAGAGCGGCAGGATGTAGTTGAGTTTATAGGGGGTCAGCTTGAAGGTGGGCCGGTTGGCCATGAACCCCCAGCGTTCGACCGGCACCTGCCAATCCGGGACCGGCGCGGGCGTTGGCGTCGCGGCGGTTGCGACAGGCGACGACGGTGTCGGGCGGGCACTCAGGGCATCGAAACAGCGGAGCCGCTCGGTTGCCGATTCGATGGTCGCGCAGCGCGACACCTCGGCGGCGAGATCCACCGGTTTCGTTTGCGGATCGGT
>JAJZSH010000221.1 GCA_021822005.1 Deltaproteobacteria bacterium
GATTTGAAAGAGGCGATCATGTCCGGGTCGGTAAAAAGGATTCGTCCCAAGCTCATGCTGGTATGCACCATGCTGCTCGGCCTGGTTCCCATCATGTTCAGCACCGGCACCGGCGCCGATGTGATGAAAAGGATCGCCGCGCCCATGGTGGGAGGGATCGGCACCTCGGCCATTCTTGAACTGCTTATCTATCCGGCCATCTATCTGCTCTGGAAACAGCGGGATTTTAAAATCTGATTGTCATTAATCTTCAGCTAGTTCTTTAGCGTCATTCCCGCGCAGGCGGGAATCCAGAGGAATTAGCCAGATCGCCTGGATTCCCGCCTGCGCGGGAATGACTTGGTTGGAGTAGACGAACAATGCAAAAATCGTGAGTCATCAACTAAGGAAGGATCAGGCTGTTTCCGCCGGGGGGTTCTCCCTTAGCGGAAGATGCTCGGCTATCTTGGCGTTGAGGTCGGCGATCTTTATCGGCTTGGAGAGATAGTCATCCAGCCCTCGCTCCAGGCATTTTTCCCGGTATCCGCTGATGGCGTGGGCGGTGAGGGCGATGATGGGCGTGTGTCTGCCGGCGGCCTTTTCCAGGTCGCGGATCGCCTGGGTCGCCTCAAACCCATCCATCACCGGCATCTGGATATCCATCAGCACCAGATCAAAGGGCTGCCGGGTAAAGGCATCAACCGCCTCCTGGCCATTGGCGGCAATGGTCACCCGATGGCCGGACCGTTCCAGCATCTTTTCGGCAACCTTCTGGTTGACCAGATTGTCTTCGGCCAGAAGAATCCGGAGCTGGGGTCCGGGTTGCCCTTGGGGAATCTCGGCAGGCAGCCCGTGCATACCGCCTTCGTCCAGGCCGGGATGTTCAGTCGCCGTTTTCTTCAGCAGGGCGGTGAAGTGGAAAACAGAGCCCCGGCCTTCGGCGCTTTCCACCCAGATCCGGCCGTGCATCAGGGCAACCAGCCTGGCGCAGATGGCAAGTCCCAGACCGGTGCCTTCATAGGGACGGCTGTGGGATTCATCGGCCTGGGAAAAGGCTTCGAAGATCGAAGCCTGATATTGAGGGGAAATGCCGATGCCGGTGTCGATGATTGAAAAATGTGCGATGAGCTCATCCAGCTCACCGTATTCCTTTTCAACCCGCACCGAGATCCTTCCTGTCTGGGTGAATTTGATGGCATTGCCGATGAGGTTGATGAGAATCTGGCTCAACCTGCCCGCATCCCCCATGCAGGCGTCCGGAATTTCGTCCTGAACGCTCCAGTCGAGGGCCAGCCCTTTTTCCCTGGCCTTGAAGGAGAACTCCCGGATGGTCGTGGCAATGGTGTCCCGCAGGTCAAAGCGCTCCATTGCCAGTTCAAGTTTGTCGGCCTCTATTTTCGAGAAATCCAGGATGTCATTGACCACCTTCAGGAGCCGGTAGGAGGATTTTTCAATGAGCTCCAGGTATTCGCGCTGTTCCGGGGGCGGGGAGGCCAGCAGGGCAAGCTGGGTCATGCCGATCACCCCGTTCATCGGGGTGCGGACTTCATGGCTCATGTTGGCCAGGAAATTGGATTTGGCCCGGTTGGCTGCTTCTGCCTTGTCCTTGGCGAGCAGGAGTTCCCTGGTGCGGTCCTTCACCCGTTTTTCCAGCAGGGTGTGGGCCTCAAGCAAGGCCTTGTTCTTCTCGTTGATCTGCAGGGCCATTTCGTTCATGGTTCTCGACAGCAACCCCAGCTCATCCCTGCGCTTCAGGGAAAAGCGGAAGCCGAAATCGCCCTGGCCGATCCGTTGGGCGTAATGGGCCAGCTCCAGAACCGGGTTGCGCATGTTTTTTGCAAGAAAATAGGCGAAGATGATCCCGATGGCGATAAAACAGGCGGAGAGAAAGAAGAGCATGGTCAGGGCTTCATTGCGCTTTTTCTGCCCCAGATCGAGAAAGGAGGATATCCGCTCTTCCATTTCCCGGTTGACGGTTTTAAGCGAAAAGCCGACCCGGACTCCGCCGAGGTGGATATTGTTAGCGAAAATGGGCATGGACACATCCATGATCTCGTTTTCGATCTGCACCAAGAGGGTGTTCGCGGTCACCGCCTGTTCCGAGACCGGGTCCGCAAGGCGTTTGCCGGGGTTGGGGACAGTCCCCCGGCCATCGTCAAGAATCTCGCCTTGGGGGGTGAAGACATGGAAGTACTGCACATCCTTCTGTTCCAGGGCGGAGACGCCCTGATGATGGACCGCCTCCAGATCGGCAAGGGAGAGGGGTCCGGCAAGATTGTCGGCCAGCAGACGGACCATGACGGCGCCACGATGCCTGACCTGATCGAGCATGACTTCCCGGATGGTGTCGATGCTCAGGTGGGTAATTGAATGCGTGGCGGAGCGCAGGGTCATGAAAAAAACCCCGCCCAGAGCCAGGACAGCGCCCAGCGCCAGGGCAAGCACTGTGGCGATGTAGCGATGTTGCAGGCTGTATTTCATGGGGCGCGCGCTTTTTTCTGCCATATCTGATAGATACCAATTCCAGTGGCGGATGTAAATCATGGACCGACCTCGGCGCCGGTTCTTTTTTTAATGGAAAACTTAGCAGTTCTGCTTTACGCTACCTCGGAGACGCCTTTCCCCCAACCTTCACCTTTTCGGCACGGCACGTTCATGGCAGGCTCCCTGATTCCCCAAACAGTTCTTGACGCAAACGCGCTTTTGGAAAGCAGGCCGGAAGGCATGGCCCTGCTTGATACCGAGGCGCGTTTTGTTTTTGTCAATCCCGCCTATGTCCGTCTGCTGAAAGAGGTATTCAACCTGACGGTCGGACCTGGCTCGCGCCACCAGTACGTTTTGCCCAACAGCCAGCGGGCCTGGGCCAGCGACTTGTATCAGCGGGCGCTTTCCGGCAAGAAGTTCACCGTGGATTTCAGCCGGACCTGCCCGGAGGGCGGGGTGTGCACCTTCGAGCGCTCATTTGCCCCGGTGTATCATAATGGTCGGTTGGCCGGGTTTTCCGAGGTGATCCGGGATGTGACCGTGGAGCGAAAAAGGGAGGCGGAATTGCGCCGGGCCTACGATACCCTGGAGAAGCAGATTACTGCCCGGACCCGCAGCTATCAGGAATACAACGCGATTCTGGCCCAGGAGATCATTGAGCGGCAGCAGGCCGAGGAGGATCTTCTGGAAAGCGGAGAACGGTTGTCGCAGATCTTGCAGGGCAGTTCCATTCCCGCCTTTGTTATCGACGAAAATCATACCATCACCCACTGGAACAAGGCCTGCGCCGTGATGACCGGGCTGGCGGCCGGCGAGATGGTGGGCACCCAGAACCAGTGGAAGGCTTTTTATCTCTACCAGCGGCCCATCCTGGCCGACCTGGTGCTTGATTCCGCCAAGGAGTCGCATATCGCCAAGTTTTACACCGGCAAGTACCGGCCTTCCTCCCTGATAAAGGGGGCCTATGAGGCGGAGGATTTCTTTGACTTCGGCCATGAGAGCAAATGGCTTTTCTTCACGGCCGCGCCGATCAAGAATCTGGCCGGGGACATTATCGGCGCCATTGAAACCTTGCAGGACATCACGGACCGCAAGCGAATGGAGGCGGAGGTCCGGCGGATGAATGACGCGCTGGAGGCACGGGTCGAGGAGCGGACCAATCAGCTGACCCGTACCTACGAGCAGCTGCTCCATGCCGAGAAATTCAGCGCGGTGGGCAAGCTGGCCGCCTCCATTGCCCATGAATTCGGCAATCCGATCATCGGCATCCGCAATTTCCTGCAGGGGTTGCGCAAGTACGTGAAGCTTGAGAAAAGCGATGCCGAGATGCTGGACGTGGCCATTGGCGAATGCGCGCGGGTCAAGGATCTGATCAGCACCCTGCAGGATTTTAACCGGCCCACCACCGGCAAGGTCGCCTCGGTTGATCCGCACCGGATCATCGAGGAGCTGCTGCTGCTTGGTAAAAAGAAGCTCAGCGACCGGCACATTGCGGTGGAGCGGCATTTCGCCCGGGAGCTGCCCAGGATTCAGGCGGTGCCGGACCAGATCAAGCAGGTGCTGCTCAACGTGATCGGCAATGCCGAAGAGGCGATTCCTGAAAGCGGCGGGACCATCACTATCACCACCGAGGTTGCCGGGGAGAATGTCCGGATTTTCATCCAGGATACGGGCAAGGGCATCCGGCAGAAGGATATCGGCTCGATCTTCGAGCCGTTTTTCTCAACCAAGCCGGCAGTGGAGGGCACCGGCCTGGGCTTGTCCGTGAGCTACGGCATCGTCAAGCGCCACGGCGGCGACATCACCGCCAAAAGCGCCCGCGGCAAAGGGACGCTGTTCACCATCACCCTGCCCATTGACGGAGTTCCCGGAGAAGAGGATTCGTTGCCGATTTTCAAGTGAGTTGCTTGAGGGAAACCCAGATCCACCCTCTGGCCACAAGGGGCGGACTCTGTATTCCCCCCCTTTAACAAAGGGGGGCAAGGGGGGATTTTACGAACTGGCTCATCGGTTCCGGCGTTTTCAAATCCCCCTCAATCCCCCTTTGTCAAAGGGGGAGGTAAAGGTGCGACCGCCTTGGCCCCTTATTTGCTCCCGCAGCCCCCGTCACAGCCGCAGCCGCTGTCCGACCCACCCGCACCTTTCCTAAGCCAGCCTCGGATCATCCTATACAGCGGCTTGATTGACAGGGCCAGAATCAGCAGGGCCGCAGCCAGCTGGCCCGGATAGGGCACAAGCTCCGCGGCTTGCCCGACCACGGCCTTGGCCGAGATGCCAGAAGCCGCGTAAACTCCGTCAAGGGCCAGGCCGAAGAGCACGGCGGTTATTGCGATGCAGGCCAGGTAGACCACGGTGGTGCGGCGGCCCAGCAGGCCGACCAGCACCGAGATGGTGGCCATGTTGGTGGCCGGACCCACCAGGAGGAAGACCAGGGCCGCGCCGGGGCTGACGCCCTTGAGGATCATGGCGGCGGCAATGGGGGTGGAGGCGGTGGCGCAGATATAGAGAGGGATGCCGAAGGCCAGCATCAGGAGCATGGCAACAAAGCCCCCGCCAAGATAGCTGGTGATCAGGTCGTCCGGCACCAGGGCGGAGATCAGCCCGGCCAGCAATAGACCGATGAAAAACCAGCCTGCCAGATCCCCCCAGAGTTCGCCAAAGGCATAGCCCATTCCGGCCCGGATCTTTTCAGCAAAGGTATGGTGATTGGCGTGTTCCGCAGGCGGGCAGTCTGCCCCGCTGCAACAGCCATCCACCGAACAGGAAAGATCAGCAGCCATGGCGAGCTGGGGCCTGGGCGGGTTGAAGGTGTTTTCGATGCATCCGGCAATCATGGCGGAGACAAAGGCGGCCAGAGGGCGGGCCACGGTCATGATCGGATCGAGCAGGGCATAGCTGACGCTGATGGAATCAATGCCCGATTCCGGGGTGGAGATGAGAAAGGCGGTGGTGGCGCCGTTGTTGGCTCCCTGCCGTTTCAGTGCCGCCGCCGCGGGCAGCACCCCGCAGGAACATAAGGGCAGGGGAACC
>JAJZSH010000007.1 GCA_021822005.1 Deltaproteobacteria bacterium
TGGAGACAACGTGACCATCGAAGGGCAGTTGATCACCCCGATCGCGATGGAAGAAGGACTCCGCTTCGCGATTCGTGAAGGCGGCCGCACCGTGGGCGCCGGTGTTATCAATAAAATTATCGAATAAGGTGGAGTGAGCATGATTCAGACACAGAAAATACGCATCAGGCTGAAGGGCTACGACCATAAGCTTATCGACCAATCCACCTCCGAGATTGTCGATACGGCAAAGCGTACTGGTGCAACTGTTGCTGGGCCGATTCCTCTGCCGACCACCATCAATAAGTTTTGTGTGTTGCGGTCTCCGCATGTGGATAAGAAATCCCGTGAGCAGTTTGAAATGCGCACCCACCGGCGGCTGCTGGACATACTTGAGCCGACGCAGCAGACCATTGATGCGCTTATGAAGCTCGAGCTTTCTGCTGGAGTTGACGTGGAAATCAAGCTTTAGGATTATGAAACGGTTGTACCGGGTAACGGTACAGTTGATGCCAGAGAAGAAAAAAACAGGTAGGAACAATGCCTAAAAAATTAGGATTACTGGGGAAGAAGATCGGTATGACCCGGATCTATTCCGAAGATGGCTCTGCTGTTGCGGTAACGGTCATTGAAACTGGACCCTGTGTGGTGCTTCAGAAGAAATCCGTTGCCAAGGAAGGGTATGATGCCATTCAGGTTGGTTTTGGCTCCAAGAAAGAGTCTCGCCTGAACAAACCGGACACCGGCCATGCCAAGGCTTCAGGAAAAGGCGGGTTTTATCACATTAAAGAGTTTCGGGTTGCAGATCCCAGCCAGTTTGAAGTGGGTCAGGCAATACTGGTCTCGGATCTTTTCAAGGTCGGCGACATAATCGATGTGAGCGGGACCGTCAAGGGCCGTGGTTTTCAGGGTGTTGTGCGAAAATATGGCTTTAAGGGCGGCGGCGCGGCCCATGGTTCCATGTTCCATCGTGCTCCCGGCTCCATTGGTTGCAGTGCCTGGCCGAGCCGGGTTATTAAAGGGAAGAGGATGCCTGGGCATATGGGCACGAATATGATCACCAAGAAAAACGTGACCATCATGGATATCCGGCCTGAGCAAAATGTGCTTGTCGTCAAAGGCGGCGTGCCTGGCGCAAAGCAGGGTTTGCTACATATTTATACAAAATAATGAGTCTTAGTTGCCTTAAGATTTATTTTGGGGGTGCCGGAAATGGCAGTTACTGAAATATTCAATGTAGACAATGTGAAAGTGGGTGATCTCGAGTTGAACGACAACCTGTTTGCCGTTCCAGTCAATCCTCATATCATTCATGAAATTGTGAGAATGCAGCGCGCTGCCCGCCGGGCTGGCACGGCCTGCACCAAAACCCGGACAGAGGTGCGTGGCGGCGGCAAGAAGCCCTGGAAGCAGAAAGGTACCGGCCGTGCCCGGGCCGGGAGTCGCACCTCCCCTCTCTGGCGAGGTGGTGGCGTAGTTTTTGGCCCCAAGCCCCGCGATTATTCCTTCAAAATGCCCAAAAAGGTTAAGAAGCTCGGTCTCCGCATGGCTTTGAGTTCACGCTTTGGCGATAAGCTGATACTGGTCCTTGATAATTTTAAAATTGATGAAATCAAGACCAAGAAGTTTCTCGGGGTCATGAACACCCTGAAAATCGAAAATGCCTTGATCGTGGTTCCTGAGCGCGATGATCAGCTTGAGCGTTCGTCTCGCAATGTGCAGGGCTTTAAGGTTATTCCGACGGCAGGGCTGAATGTTTACGACATTTTGCTCCATAAGCACATTGTTTTACTGCAGCCTTGCATTGGCCAGCTGGAAGAGAGGTTGTTGTCATGAAAGATATGTTCAGCATTATCAAGAAGCCTTGCCTGACAGAAAAGGGTCTCGGGTTGCAGGAGATTAACAATCAGGTTGTGGTCAAGGTTGATCCCCGCGCCAATAAAATTGAGATCAAAGATGCCGTTGAAAAACTGTTCAGCGTCAAGGTTCTCAAGGTGCGAACCGCAAACATGCACGGCAAGAAAAAACGTGTGGGTAAGAACTTTGGACACCAGTCTGACTGGAAGAAGGCCATTGTTACTCTTGAAGAAGGGAATAAGATTGATTTCCTTGAGAAGATTTAAGGGAAGTCTCGTCGGCAAGAGCTGTAATTTTTTGTTACGAATACGGAATTTAAATATTATCGGGGTTTGAAATGGCATTAAAGACCTATAAACCTACATCACCGGGCAGAAGATCACTTGTTACAGTTGTCAATCCCGAGTTGTCAAAGGATAAACCGCAGAAATTGTTGGTTCGGCCCCTTAGCAAGACCGGGGGACGGAATAACAACGGCCGCATTACATCCAGACATATTGGTGGGGGGCATAAGCGGAAATATCGGCTGATCGATTTCAAACGGGAAAAATTGGATATTCCTGCAAAAGTTGCGGCCATTGAATACGATCCGAATCGTTCGGCTAATTTGGCCCTGCTGAACTATGTCGATGGCGAAAAGCGCTATATCCTTTCTCCGCTTGGCATCAAGATCGGCGATACAGTTGTCGCGGGTGAGGCTGTTGATATCAAGCCTGGGAACTGTTTGCCCATGGGCAACATGCCGCTGGGCAGCATTATCCACAATGTCGAGATGAAAATCGGCAAGGGCGCGCAACTTGTGAGGAGCGCTGGTGTTTCCGCGCAACTTATGGCCAAGGAGGGTGAGTATGTTTCGGTAAAACTACCCTCGGGCGAGGTGCGCAAGTTTCACCGAAAATGCCGGGCCTGTATTGGCCAGGTTGGAAATAATGAACATGAAAGCCAGAAGCTCGGCAAGGCTGGCCGCAATCGCTGGAAAGGGAACCGTCCCAAGGTTCGTGGTGTTGCCATGAACCCGGTTGATCATCCAATGGGTGGTGGTGAGGGTAAAAGCTCAGGCGGTCGCCATCCTTGTACCCCGTGGGGTGTTCCCACCAAGGGTTATAAAACACGTGGCAAGAAGTCATCCGACAAATTTATTGTTAAGAAAAGATCATAATTAGGGGGTATACAAGTGGGACGTTCAGTTAAAAAAGGTCCATTTGTAGATGACCATTTGATGTCAAAGGTCATGAAGGCCAAAGACGAGGGTTCCAGAAAGGTTATCCAGACCTGGTCCCGTCGTTCTGATGTAATTCCGGACATGGTTGGACTTACCTTTGCTGTGCACAATGGCAAAAAGTTCATCCCGGTTTTCGTGACCGAAAATATGGTAGGGCATAAGCTCGGCGAGTTTTCTCCGACCCGCACCTTCCATGGTCACGCAGCGGACAGGAAGAAAAAGAAATAAAAGCTGCTAAGCCGGACACGGTCATCAGGTAAAGAAAGGAGTTCATTCGATGGAAGCAAAAGCGCTTGCTCGTTATATAAGGATTTCGCCGCAAAAGGCCAGGCTGGTTGCGGATTTGGTGCGCGGGAAAAGTGTTGATCACGCAATAAACGCTCTGCGTTTTTTGCCTAAAAAAGGCGCCCGTCTGCTGAAAAAGGTCATTGAATCTGCTGTGGCCAATGCCAGTCAGAATGAGAGTATCGATGTTGATACCTTGTATGTGAAGTCTATTTTTATAGACGGCGGGCCCATGTTGAAGAGAATCATGCCGCGGGCTCAAGGGCGCGCGAACAGGATTCTTAAAAGAACGAGTCATATAACTGTTGTTTTGGACGAGCAATAACTGAATACAGAAGCAAGAAGGTATTCGTTTGTACTTTGAGTTGCATATCAATGAGAATGGAGGAAGGTTTTGGGCCAGAAAGTTAATCCGATAGGTTTACGACTGAATATTATACGTACCTGGGACTCCATCTGGTACGCAGACAGGGATTATGCCAAAAAATTTCTTGAGGATCAGAGCCTGAGGAAGTTTCTCAAAAAGCGGCTCTATCATGCTGGCATTTCCAAAATTCAGATAGCCCGAACCGGCGATAAACTCCGGATTAAGCTCCATACTGCCCGGCCTGGCATTGTTATTGGCAAAAAAGGGACAGAGATTGAAGTCCTGAAAGCTGAAATTGATAAGTTGACGGGCAAGGAGTGCGTGCTTGATATTCAGGAAGTCCGGCGTCCTGAGGCAGATGCGCAGTTGGTTGCTGAAAATATCGCCTTGCAGCTCGAAAGACGTGTGGCCTTCCGGCGTGCCATGAAGAAGTCGGTAAATATGGCCTTGAAGTTCGGCGCCAAAGGTGTTAAAATTGCGTGTTCAGGCCGGTTGGGCGGCGCGGAAATTGCTCGCCAGGAATGGGTGCGGGAGGGACGCGTCCCTCTGCATACTCTTCGTGCTGATGTGGATTATGGTATTGCAGAGGCGAATACTACCTATGGCAAAATCGGCGTTAAGGTTTGGATCTTCAAAGGTGAAGTTCTGAGTGCTGCCGACCAGATTGCCGAATAACTCGTTGTCGGGTGAAACGGCTTTAAAAAAGTCAGTCACAGATAGGATATACAGATGTTAAGTCCAAAAAAAGTAAAACATAGAAAGATGTTTAAGGGCCGCCTGACTGGCGCCGCGTATCGCGGGTCTGGATTCTCCTTCGGTGAATATGCCCTTAAGGCTGTTGGCTGTGGCAAGATGACCGCCCAGCAGATTGAGGCGGCTCGTATTGCAATCAATAGAAAGATTAAAAGAACCGGGCAGCTGTGGATCCGTATTTTTCCGGACAAGCCGATTACCAAGAAGCCTGCGGAAACCAGGATGGGAAAAGGCAAGGGGAATCCAGAGTTTTGGGTTGCCCAGGTAAAGCCAGGGCGCATACTGTATGAGTTGGCCGGGGTTGATGACGATTTAGCCCGGGAGGCGTTGCAATTGGCCGCCAACAAACTGCCTTTCCCGACTAAAGTGATTTATGTGGGGACGACTTTATGAAGATGAAGGATATACGTGAGCTTGGGAAAGAAGCGCTTGTTGTCAAGGTAAGGGAATTGTCGGAAGAGCATTTCAAATTGAAATTCCAACACGGCATCCGTCCCTTGGAGAATACGGCAAAACTGCGGCAGTTGCGTAAAGAGATTGCCCGGATGCAAACCGCTCTTACTGCACATACTGCGTAACAGGTAGTTTCTGGCCAAGAGTACTGGTGCTTTTTTTAGTCCTTGCGTCAATTGATAACGCTATTTGGTAGGATACATTCATGGTTGATGAAAAATCGAATAAGAAGACAAGGGTTGGTTTTGTTGTCAGCACCAAGATGGACAAGAGTGCTATCGTACAGACCGAGCGCCTTGTGCCCCATAAACTGTATGGGAAGTTCATGCGTCAGCATGCTAAATGCATGGTCCATGACCCGGAAAACAGCTGCAGCGTCGGCGACAGGGTTCTGATTGAAGAGTGCCGTCCGCTGAGCAAGAATAAACGGTGGCGGATTATGGAAGTCATCGAGAAGGCCGTGTAATTTGCGGTTTTTGATAACTAAGTCCCAGGCGGTTTGTTTGGGTACTTGTAAAGTGTTCTGCGGTTGGTGAAAAGATGATACAAACAGAAACCGTACTTAATGTAGCAGATAATTCAGGCGCCAAGAAGGTTCTTTGTATAAGAGTCTTGGGTGGAACCAGGCGTCGGTATGCCTCGGTCGGCGATGTTATTGTTGTCACCGTCAAAGAGGCGATTCCGAACGCGAAAGTGAAGAAGGGCGATGTTCTCCGGGCGGTCGTGGTAAGGACCGTTAAGGAGATTCGCCGCACGGATGATACGATTGTTCGGTTTGATGATAATTCCGCTGTGTTGTTGGCAAATTCAGGGGAACCGATTGGAAGCCGCATTTTTGGGCCTGTTGCGAGGGAGTTGCGTCCGAAGGGGTATATGAAAATTATTTCGCTGGCCCCGGAAGTTCTTTAACAGAAGTTCTGTAACAGCGGTTGAAACGAAGAGCTGGATATTCAAAGAGTTCCCCCGTCCGCACCTTTGGGCGGTTGAGAGGCTGAAGGTATGAGAGCAAAAACACATCTGAAAATTAATGATCAGGTTGAGGTGATCGCCGGCAAGGACAAAGGTCGGGTCGGCAAGGTCATCAGGGTCAACGCGAACGATGGTAAGGCCATCGTTGAAAAGATCAACATGATAAAGCGGCACACGAAGCCCAGTCAAATGAACCAGCAG
The DNA here is from genome assembly GCA_021822005.1 of Deltaproteobacteria bacterium. Taxonomy (GTDB): domain Bacteria; phylum Desulfobacterota; class Desulfobulbia; order Desulfobulbales; family Desulfurivibrionaceae; genus Thiovibrio. The sequence goes on from JAJZSH010000007.1 coordinate 6,087, forward strand.
GGCGGGATCATTGAGAAGGAGGCGGCGCTTGATGCTTCCAACCTGATGGTGATTTGTCCGAAATGTTCAAAGACTTCGCGTGTAGGCAAAAAAATACTGGAAGATGGATCTAAGGTTCGCATTTGCAAGAAATGTACTGAATCTGTAGAGGCGAAAGCCTAATAGGTCCTGATTTTTTTGGAGGCAAGAATGGCTGGGGTAAAAGAGATATATCAGAGCGAGTGTGTCCCGCAGCTGATGAAGGAGTTCGGCTACCAGAACATCATGCGGGTGCCGAAGATCACCAAGATCGTCCTGAATATGGGCTTGGGTGAGGCTGTGCAGAACCCAAAAATCATTGACAGTGCGGTTCAGGAGCTGACCTTGATTGCTGGGCAGAAGGCCGTTGTTACCAAAGCGAAAAAATCCATCGCCGGGTTTAAGTTGCGTGCCGGGGTGCCCATTGGTTGCCGGGTAACACTCCGCGGCGACCGGATGTATGATTTTTTTGCCAAACTGGTTCACATTGCCTTGCCGCGGGTCCGGGACTTCCGCGGGTTATCCATGAAGGCCTTTGATGGGCGTGGGAATTATGCCATGGGCGTCAAGGAGCATATTATTTTCCCTGAAATTGACTATGACAAAATCGACAAAATCAAGGGACTCAATATTGCGATTACCACGACCGCCGAGACAGATGATGAAGGGCGGTTTCTTTTGAAAGCAATGGGAATGCCCTTCAGGAAATAGCACAGGGGAAGGAGGAAGAAGTTGGCTAAAAAGTCTTTGATAGCAAAGTGCAAGCGGACGCCGAAGTTTGAAGTGAGGGGTTATAACCGTTGCGGGTTGTGCGGCAGGCCAAAAGCCTATTATAGGAAATTCGGTGTATGCCGGATCTGTTTCCGTACCCTGGCTAATCGTGGTGAAATTACCGGTGTTACCAAATCAAGTTGGTAACAGTGTTGATTGTGATCGCCGTAGATATGTTAACTGTTTGTTTTAAAAATCATCATAGGGAGCAAGGACTATGTCCATGACTGACCCCCTGGCTGATATGCTGACCAGGATAAGAAATGCCGGTATGGTCAAGTTCGAGACTGTTGAAATGCCGCTTTCGAAAGTGAAAACCGGTGTTGCAGCTATCCTGAAAAAGGAAGGCTTCATCAATGACTATCAGGTTCTTGATACGGACACGCAAGGTGTTTTGCGTATTGAAATGAAATACGACCAGAACAATGAGCGGATTATCACCAACCTGAAGCGGGTCAGCAAGCCGGGCCGCCGCATTTATGTGAAGCATGACAAGATCCCCAAGGTAATGAGTGGCCTTGGTATCGCGATTATCTCGACTTCCAAAGGAATTTTTACGGATAAAGAGGCCAGGGCCATGAAAATTGGCGGAGAGCTTCTCTGTGAAGTTTGGTAGATCGAATTTGTAATTGCTAACTATTGAGTATTTCGTAACGAGTGGAGAGTCGCCATGTCAAGGATCGGCAATCAACCTATCCCTGTACCTAAAGGGGTTAAGCTTGATATAAATGGATCGTACGTTAAAGTCGCCGGGCCCAAAGGGACGCTGGAGCGGAATATCCGCCCTGAAATTGGTTTGCAGGAAGAAGGCGGCAACTTGATGGTTGTCCGGAAGGACAACAGTAAAAGGACCAGGGCCTTCTCTGGCCTCACCCGGACCTTGGTCAGCAATATGATTATTGGTGTGGATAAAGGCTTTCAGAAAAAATTGTCCATAGAGGGGGTTGGTTACCGGGCCGAGGTGAAAGGATCTGTTCTGAACCTGAGCGTTGGCTATTCAAACCCGGTGGCATTTGACCTTCCACAAGGAGTTACTGCCGAGGTCGATAAAGCAAATAATGTCACCTTGGATTGTATTGATAAAGAGTTGCTTGGTGAAACTACCGCCAAAATTCGCGCTGTGCGTCCTCCCGAGCCCTATAAAGGGAAAGGAATTCGTTACACGGATGAATACATAACCCGGAAGGCTGGCAAGTCTGCTTCTAAGAAGTAGAGGGGACGCGTAGTTTTTTCGCGGTTTGCAAGAGATAAATATTTATAAGGCAAAACAATGGGTAAGATAAATCCGAAAGAGAGTGCTCGTATAAAGCGGGTTAAACGGATCAGGAAAAATATTGCCGGAACTCCGGAGAGACCTCGATTGCGTGTTTTCAAAAGCGCAAAACATATCTATTGCCAGATTATAGACGATGTTGCTGGAAATACTCTGGCTGCCATGTCCACTCTGGATAAAGGGATGATTGCCGCTGATATTAAAGGGAAAGCCGAGAAGGCGCGTCAGGTCGGGTTGAAGATCGCCGAACTTGCCAAAGGCAAAGGTATTGGCAAGGTGGTTTTCGACCGGGGTGGCTATCTGTATCATGGCCGGGTCAAGGCTCTGTCGGATGGAGCCCGTGAAGGCGGTCTTGATTTCTAATTGGCGGTACATGAAAAAAACTCCTTATCCTGTAAAAAATTCCAAAGCAATTTGGGGGTGAACCTTGGCAGATTTTAATAAGAACACAAGTGGCGACGAGTTTATTGAAAAGATCGTTCATATCAACAGGACTGCGAAAGTAGTCAAGGGTGGACGTCGTTTCAGTTTCAGCGCCATTGTTGTTGTCGGCGATGGAAAAGGAAAAGTTGGTTGCGGTCTTGGCAAAGCCAATCAGGTTCCCGAGGCAATCAGGAAGGGGGTTGAGCAGGCGCGTAAAGACATGAAACGTGTTTCCATAACCGAGATGAGCATCCCGCACGAGGTTTTCGGGAAATTTGGGGCTGGAAATGTAATGTTGAAACCTGCGGTAGAAGGAACCGGTCTTATTGCCGGCGGGGCTGTCCGCGCCGTGCTTGAAGCGGCAGGGGTTCATAATATTCTGACCAAGTGTATAGGCTCTCATAACCCGCATAATCTGGTCAAAGCGACCATGGACGGTTTGCGGAGGCTGCGGAGTCCGCAGCAGATCGCGGTGAGCCGTGGGAAATCCGTCGAGGAAATTTTCGCCTGAACAGTTCGTCCCCCGATTATGTAATGCGAGTATCTGTAGGGGATTGATCAAGGTTTGAATCATCTGCTGAAAACAACATGACATTAATGAACAGTGAATAGGTATCGATATGACAAATCAGCTCAAAGTGACCCTGAAGAAAAGCAAGATCGGGAGCACTGAAAAAATACGTGCGACGTTGATCGGCCTGGGGCTGACAAAAATCAATAAAACTGTTATTCGGCAGGACACCCCTGAGATTCGGGGGATGATTAAAAAAGTCGAACATCTGGTTGAGGTGGAGGATTAATTTATGTTGACGTTAAGCAATTTGTCGCCGCAGCCAGGTTCGAGAAAGCCGAGAAAGAGAGTGGGCCGGGGTCTTGGTTCTGGTCATGGTAAGACCGCAACCCGTGGTCATAAGGGGCATAAGGCCCGTTCCGGTGGCGGCATCAAGCTGGGTTTTGAGGGCGGACAAATGCCTCTCCAGCGTCGGTTGCCAAAGCGCGGCTTTAACAATATCTTCAAGAAAGTGTACGCCATTGTTAATGTCCAGGAACTCGAGCGGTTTGCCGCTGACACCAGGGTTGACAAGCAGGCTTTAATCGCTGCCGGCCTTGTTTCCAAGAATGATAACCTTGTGAAGGTTCTTGGAGATGGTGAGTTGAAACATGCGATTACCGTTGCTGTCGACAAGGTGAGTGGCTCTGCACGTCAGAAGATTGAAGCTGCCGGCGGCAAGATTGAGGAATAGATAGATGCGCGCTGGGGTTCAGAATGCTGCGAACATCCCGGAATTAAGGCGCCGGATATTATTTACGGTGATCATGCTCGCCGTTTACAGAGCGGGGGTGCAGATCCCAACTCCAGGCATCAACGGCGAGGCGCTGAATCAATTTTTTCAAAAAAGCGCCGGCTCCCTTTTTGACATGTTCAACATGTTTTCCGGTGGGGCTTTGGAAAATTTTTCCATCTTTGCCCTGGGCATCATGCCATATATCAGCGCCTCGATTATCTTTCAATTGTTGACCGTGGTAGTTCCCCAGCTTGAGGCCCTCTCAAAAGAGGGTGAGGCCGGACGCCGCAAGATCACCCAGTACACACGTTACGCCACGGTTGTGTTAAGCCTGGTTCAGGGATTGTTCATCAGTATTGGCCTGGAAAGCATGACCGCGCCTGGAACCGGCGAAATGGTAGTCATTGTCTCGGGCTGGAATTTTCGCCTGATGACCATGCTGACCTTGACTTCCGGCACCGCTTTTATCATGTGGCTTGGCGAACAGATGACCGAGCGGGGTATTGGCAACGGGATTTCCATGATAATCTTTGCGGGTATCGTGGCGAGGATGCCAGCGGCTCTTGTCAATACCTTCAAGATGGCCAGCGCGGGCGAAATTGCCTATGTCATGTTGCCAGTTTTGTTGGCCATGATTGCTGCGGTGATCGCTTTTGTCATATTTTTTGAAACGGCGCAACGGCGTATTCCCATTCAGTATGCGAAACGGATGGTCGGACGGCAAATGTATGGGGGACAGCAATCGCATCTCCCCCTTAAAATCAATATGGCCGGGGTTATTCCACCGATTTTTGCCTCTTCAATCATGATGTTTCCCGCCACCATCGGACAGTTTATCCAAGTTGACTGGGTGCAGAAGATGAGCGCTGCGCTCAGTTGGGGGAGCCTGCCGCATACCTTGCTTTTTGTCGGTTTCATCGTGTTTTTCTGCTTTTTTTATACTGCGGTTACTTTTAACCCGGTTGACATCGCGGAAAATTTGAAAAAACATGGCGGGTTTGTTCCTGGGATCAGGCCAGGGAAGAAGACCTCCGATTTTATCGACAAGATTGTGGTGCGGATGACGGTGATCGGCGCTTGTTATATCAGCGTTATCTGTGTGTTGCCGACCATTTTGATCAATAAGCTGAATGTGCCTTTTTATTTCGGCGGCACAGCCCTGTTGATTGTTGTTGGTGTGGCGATTGATACAATAGCCCAGATTGAGTCCCATACGGTTATGCGTAACTATGATGGTTTTATGAAGTCAGGTGGCCTCAAGGGACGTTGATAGCGTTTTCGTGACATGAACATGGAAATTATTCTGAAGTCGCCTCGAGAAATAGAGCTATTGCGGGAGGCGAATCAGATCGTTGCCAGGACCTTGGCCCTGCTTGCCGAGAAGATTGAGGTGGGTTGCACAACTTTCGCTCTGGATGCCCTGGCAGAAAAATATTGCCGCAATTGTGGCGCCGAGCCTGCCTTTAAAGGATATCGCGGCTTTCCAGGCAGTCTGTGTGTTTCCATCAATGAACAGGTTGTGCATGGCATTCCATCCAAGAAGGTCATTGTCAGGGATGGCGACATAGTCAGCATAGATTTCGGTGTGAAATATAAAGGGTATTACGGAGATGCCGCAGTAAGCATTCCTGTCGGTGAGGTGGCTTCGGAGCGGCGTTCCTTGCTTGAGGTGACGCGGGCAGCCCTTTATAAAGCAATTGCCCAGGCAATTCCTGGGAATCGAATAAACGATATATCACAGGCCGTGCAGGAACATGTTGAAAAGCACGGTTTTTCAGTTGTCCGCCAGTTTGTAGGCCATGGCATTGGGAGCCAGCTCCATGAGGCTCCGGAAATACCAAATTATGTCCGGTCGGAACGCACACCCAAGCTCATGCCGGGCATGGTTCTTGCCATAGAGCCCATGGTGAATTTTGGTACACATGCGGTTGATGTGTTGCGGGACGGGTGGACGGTTGTAACAAGGGACAGGAAAATCTCGGCGCATTTCGAGCATTCAATTGCTGTAACAGACGGTGAGCCCATAATTCTGAGCGAGTTGTCTGCATAGCTTTTTTTGTCTTTATGAAAAAAAATAAGGCAAAAAAAAATAAATAAGGTAATATCCTCTGCTTTCTGTCTGCCAGAATATCTCATGTTTGAATTTTGGTGGAGAGGAGTGCATTGCAGGAAATAAGGGGTTTATGTCCAAAGAAGAAGCCATTCAGGTTGAAGGGACCATCGTTGAGCCGCTCCCCAATGCAATGTTCCGGGTTGAACTCGATAATGGTCATCGGATATTAGCCCATATTTCCGGAAAGATGAGGATGCATTTTATTAAAATTCTCCCGGGAGATCGTGTCACTGTTGAATTATCTCCTTATGATCTCACACGGGGAAGAGTGACATTCAGGGCCAAGAAGAAGTAGAATATTCTTTGCCGCATAACAAAAGGGTTGCGTAATGAAAGTAAGATCTTCTGTGAAAAAAATTTGTAGTGACTGCCGGGTGTTCAAACGGAAAGGCGTCTTGCGTGTTTCATGTAAGATAAAAAAGCACAAACAGCGGCAGGGATAATTTTTTCATTTATTTTGACTAACAAGGGAGGCATGCCTTGGCACGTTTAGCTGGTGTTGATTTACCAAGAAATAAGCACATGGTTATTGCTTTAACCTACATCCACGGGATTGGCAGAACTTCTGCCCGTAAAATTCTGGATTCGGTTGGTTTGCCGCACACAACGAACAGCGATGATTTGTCTGAAAATGATGTTACCAACATCAGAAAAATCATGGATGATGAGTTTGTTGTTGAGGGTGATCGTCGGCGGGAAGTGGCCATGGATGTCAAACGGTTGACTGATGCGGGATGCTACCGTGGAATCCGTCACCGCAAGGGTTTGCCTTGTCGGGGACAGCGCACCAAGACCAATGCCAGAACAAGGAAAGGTCCGAGGCGGTCAGCGATTAAAAGCAAAAAGTAGATATTAAATAATCATTCTGGATTGTTTATAGGAGTTATAATGGCTAGTCCGAAAGCGAGTCGTCCGAAACGCAAGGAAAAGAAGAACGTACCCGAGGGAATATGTTTTATTCACTCCACTTTCAACAATACCCTTGTTACTTTTGCGGACAGGCAAGGGAATGTGATTTCCTGGTCCAGTGCCGGTTGTCTGGGCTTTAAAGGGTCACGGAAAAGCACCCCTTTTGCTGCGCAGAACACGGTCGATGCCGCGGCGAAAAAAGCGCAGGAACATGGCATGCGCAAGGTAGAGGTCCGGGTCAACGGGCCTGGGCCTGGGCGGGAATCTGCTATCCGGGCTCTGCAGACGAATGGATTTGATGTGAGCGTTATCCGTGATGTGACCCCAGTGCCGCATAATGGCTGCAAGCCTCCCAAGAGAAGAAGGGTGTAGTGGCGCAGGGCGGGTCGCAGGGCGTTTGATAATTAAAGTATGATTGAGTGAGATTGAGTGGAGGTCCAAATTGGCCAGATATAGAGGCGCGGAATGCCGGCAGTGTCGGCGCGAAAAACTCAAGTTGTTTTTGAAGGGCGACAGATGCTATTCAGACAAGTGTGCCTTTGAGAGGCGTTCCTTTGCCCCCGGGCAGCATGGTCAGGCCCGGATGCGCAAGGTTTCTGACTATGCCATTCAGTTGCGGGAAAAACAAAAGGTGCGTCGCATCTATGGCATGCTGGAAGGCCAATTCCGGAAATACTTTGAAATTGCCGAACGGATCAAGGGCGTTACCGGTGAAAACCTGTTGATGCTCCTGGAAAGCAGGCTTGACAATGTGATTTACCGTCTTGGTTATGCAAACTCCCGGAATCAGGGCCGGCAGTTGGTACGGCACAACCATATTCAGGTGAACGGCAGGAAAGTGAACATCCCTTCCTTCCGGGTTTCCGTGAATGACGTCATTACCTTGAAAGAAAAAAGCCGGAAGGTTGGCGCCGTCAACGACAGTCTGGAAGCCGTTGTGCGTCGTGGTGTGCCAAGCTGGTTGGAGCTTGATAAAGATAACTACAAGGGAACTGTGAAAGCATTGCCGGGTCGGCAGGAAATCACCATGCCGATTCAGGAGCAGTTGATTGTAGAGCTTTACTCCAAATAATTAGCCAACCGTGGAGCAACAGGAAACCATGACACTTGAGTCTGATCCGTTTTACAGAAATTGGCATGAGCTTATCATTCCTGAAAGACTGGAAGTAGACCAGGACAGCCATACAAAAAGTTTCGGCAAATTCACCTGTCAGCCATTGGAGCGAGGTTTTGCCACGACTATCGGGAATTCCCTGCGCAGGATACTGTTGTCCTCTATTCAGGGGGCTGCTATTGTTTCGGTGAAAATTGATGGTGCGCTTCACGAGCTGTCAACCATTCCCGGGGTTAAGGAGGACGTGACCCAGATCATCCTTAATCTTAAAGAAGTGCGCCTGAAGCTGAATACTCCCGGCTCGCAGATCGTCAGGATTGAAAAGAACAAGATTGGCACTGTTACCGCCGGAGATATTACCTCCGGGGGAAAGGTGGAGGTGATGAATCCTGAGAAGGAGATTTGCACCATCACCGGTGAGGGTGTGTTTAAGGCGGAGTTTGAGGTGAAGTGGGGGAAAGGCTACGTCACCGCTGAGAAAAATAAGGCGGAGGAGCAGATAATCGGGGTAATTCCCATCGATGCTATTTTTACGCCCATTGTCAATGTGAAGTCCCTTGTCAGCCAGGCGCGTGTTGGTCAGCAGACCGATTATGACAAGCTGATTCTGGAAATAACCACCGATGGCAGCGTGCGGCCTGAAGATGCCTTGGCTTATGCCGCCAAAATAATGAAAGAACAGTTGCAGGTCTTTATCGCCTTTGATGAGGAATCTGTTGAGCCGGCCATTGATGATACCCGCGTAGATCGTGTGTCGCCAGTCAATGAGAATCTCTATCGCAGTGTAGAGGATCTGGAACTTTCTGTTCGTTCCGCGAATTGCCTGCGGAATGCGGATATCCGTCACATCGGCGAATTGGTGCAGAAATCCGAGGCTGAGATGCTGAAGACCAAAAACTTTGGCCGTAAATCTCTTAATGAGATCAAACAGCTGCTGTCTGAGATGGAGCTTTCGCTGGGCATGAAATTAGAAGGCTGGGAGCCTCCTGTCGTGTCGGACAAGGTCTCTGAAGAGCAGTCATAAATCCGGGAAGAGGGTAGTTATGAGACATAGAAAAGCAGGCAGGAGACTTGGCAGAACAACATCCAACCGCCAGGCAATGGTTCGCAATATGGTGACCTCTCTCTTAGAGCATGAGAGAATTATTACCACGACCCCCAAGGCCAAGGAAGTTCGCAAGGTTGCGGATCAGATGATTACTTTGGCCAAGCGTGGTGATCTTCACGCTCGGCGTCAGGCCTTATCCTTCGTGCAGGACAAAAAGGTTGTGGCCAAGTTGTTTGATGTGCTCAGAGATGAGTACATGAGCCGGAACGGTGGCTATACCAGGATTATCAGAACCGGCAATCGCCTTGGTGATGCGGCTGAAATGGCTATACTTGAGTTGGTGAACTATAGTGAAGTGAAAGCGGAAAAAGCGGATAATTAGTTTTTTTGCCTGTTTTTGAAAATTCAAAGCTGGCTTGGACGTTCTGTTCAAGCCAGCTTTTTTTGTGCGCCAGCACGGCGGGACTTGCTTGGAAAAACGAGCGCACGCGTATTATAATTATTAAGTGAGTTCTTCTCCATTTTTGTTGAGAATTTTTTTGCATACAACAGAGGAACAGAGAATGAAGAGCCTGGGAATGGTCGAAGCAGAGATAAGTGAGGCGATCATAAGGTTTGAGAAGGAATATATGGGCCGTGGTCCTCTTGAAACCAAGACATACATAATTGATGACATGGTTATTGTCCGCCTGAAAGGGGTGCTGACCAAAGCGGAGTACCAATTGGCCGGGGCTGCCGATGTTACCAACGGGAGAGAATTGATTAAGCAGGTGCGCTGCATTCTGCTCGAAAAAGGACGTCCTTTGTTGGAGGCGGTCATTGAAGCCATCACCGGCGAGAAGGTCAAAAGCCTGCATACGGACATCAGTACGGTTACCGGCGAGAGAATAATCTTATTTACTCTTAATTCAGCCCCAGAGCTGTCTTGAGCGTTTTTCAGAAATCCGGAAATCGGTGAGGGATAATTTTTCTTTGACTTTTTCGATACGGAAGGTAAGGTTGTAATTAATTAGGTTGAGACTTGGGGGGCGTTAAAAAAACGCCTGCCACGAAAGGACCGTACGATATCATCTGTTTTTAGATATTGTACGGTTTTTTTTGCCTAAACATACATGATATTTTGTCCAGCCGGACTCAGCGTTGAGGGCGGTTCTTGGAATGAAGGTCGATGCATCCTTGGTAAAGGATTCCTCGACCTTTTTTTTGCTTTGTAATCAAACAATTTGGCCGGAGCAACCCATTATGGCGGTAAAACAAATCCTGCGGCAAGGGCGGCAAATTATCATCACCACCGATGGCAAGATCTGCGAGTCGCAAAGAGAACTCCTGCACAGCGAAGCGTTCGATGAGTTGCTCAATCTTTATCTTACTGATTTACGCCGCGACGAGTCGCCGATGCTTGCAGGATTGGGGCTGGGGCTGGAGAGCGATCGGGAGAGGCGACTGTTCCTTAATATTTTAAAGGCCTTGAGCGAACATCCGGTTGCCCAGGTTGTTTCTCTGCTGCCGGCGGCGGGTTTTTTAGCGGATCCCCTGCGCTGCCAAGCGTTTCATGAGTTTGTGGAAAAGCTTTACGATTATTGGCGGTCCTTTGATCGTTATATGGTGCTTTTTTCCGAGCCTGGGCCGAATTGTATGGATCAGCGCCCCCACCGAGCCTTTAATGAGACGCTCGTTTCCTTGGCGCATCAGGTTCGCTCTCTGTATCGCAATATCTGCGAGAACATCACGGGCAGTCATCCGCGGGTGTATCGCCATGTTGCAGCCGGTTGCAAGGTCGGGATCATCGCTGTGCCAAAAGTTTCCGGCCTGCCGGCATGTTATGCGAAGGTTTTAGGCGAAATCCCTTTTATCCGCCAGATATGGATTGCTCCTCCCCTGATTATCGATCCCCCTACAAACAAAAGGGCCGGGCAATTCCAGCGGATACAGGACAATCCTCTTCTTGATCTTGTCTTGCCGGCGGAGGATTTTCTCTGCTATCCGGCGCAGGTGGGGCCGCTCGTGGTTTTTATTTACTTCCACCAGCGATTTATCGGGCTGGGATCCTCTGTGGCCAACCTTTTCGAGTTGGCCACGGATGAGCAGATTTGCGCCGGGCCCGATGCTGTGTATGTCTTTGGCGCCCCTCCGGAACAGATGTCTCAATTCGGAGATCTGCCGACGGTATTCTTTGATGATGATGCGCATGGCTTGCTGGTCGCCGCAGTGCCGCTTGAAGACCGGTTCGGCTACTTCGGCTATCTCAAGAAGATGACCCTGACCCTGCACAACGTGATCATGATGAAACGTGGCCGCCTGCCGTTTCATGGCGCCATGGCCCATATTTCCCTCAAGGGCGGTTTTGTCAAAAGCGGTCTTGAGGCCAATATTCTGCTGGTCGGGGATACGGCTGCCGGGAAATCGGAAACCCTGGAAGCCTTTCGCATCTTTGGCGAAACCTTCATCCGCGAAATGCGGATCGTCGCCGATGACATGGGCTCGATTGAAATCGACGAGGCCGGACGGCTCATTGCCTACGGTACGGAAATCGGCGCCTTTATCCGTCTTGATGACCTGCAGCAAGGGTACGCCTTTGATCAGATTGATCGGGCCATCATCATGAGTCCGCAGAAGGTGAACGCCCGGGTCGTGCTGCCGGTGGCGACGATTGAAGATGTCCTGAAAGGATATCCCCTGGATTATCTGTTGTACGCCAACAATTATGAAGAGGTGGATCAGGAGCATCCCATCCTTGAGCAATTTACCAGTCCTGCCCAGGCACTGAATGTTTTCCGGGAGGGGGCGGTGATGGCCAAGGGGACGACAACATCCACAGGCCTTGTCCATTCATACTTTGCCAACATATTCGGGCCGCCGCAATACAAAGAGTTGCATGAGAATTTGGCCGGCCGGGTTTTCGAGGCGGCTTTCCGATCCGGGGTAAAGGTTGGGCAGCTCCGGACAAGACTTGGCATCCCCGGTTATGAGGCGTCCGGCCCTGAAAAAGCGGCCAGAGCACTGTTGAGGATCATCGCAACCGTGGGCAAGATAAAACAGGTGCCATGATCCTGGGCCGCAGGAAAAAGCATGCTGTTTTTTTAGGGCCCAAAATGCTGGTGCACAAGAGCATCGATAAGACAACCTGCAGGAAGGAGATACACATGCAAAACAAACCACTTGTTGGAATTCTGATGGGCAGCGACTCTGATCTTCCGGTTATGGAAAAGGCGGGCGCGGTGCTTGAGGAAATGGGTGTTCCCTACGAAATGGACATCAGTTCCGCTCACCGTCTTCCGGACAAAACAGCCGAGTACGCCCGGACCGCTAGGGAAAGGGGCCTTGAAGTGATCATTGCCGGCGCCAGCATGGCGGCCCACCTTGCCGGGGTGATCGCCGCACATACCACACTACCGGTGATCGGGGTACCTCTGGCCTCGGGAGCACTGAACGGTGTCGATGCCCTCTATGCCACAGTGCAGATGCCCCCCGGCATTCCGGTGGCAACGGTTGCAGTGGACGGCGCGAAGAACGCCGCCTATCTCGCCTGCGCCATCCTGTCCATCAAGTATCCGGAAATAGGCCGGGACCTGGATAAATTCAGGGAGGCGACCCGGAACGAACTCCTGAAAAAATCGGAAAAACTACGGCAAGGGAAGCTCGATTAAATTGCAACAGACCATGAACAACAGCTTACCTTTTGGTTTGCAGAATGTTTTTCTCCATTTATTCCGTGGCTATGAGGATGTGATCTCTCGCAGTTACGGGCGGACCTTTTTGCCGGGCTCCAAGAAAGTGCCGCGGGATGGTCTTTGCGACTGGTGCAAGTCGTGACGAGGGACTGACGCACATGCCTGCTCTCGATCCTGTTGTGCTTTTTTTCCTGCTAGGGCTTGCCGCCGGCCTGTTACGCGCTGAATTGCGCCTGCCGCCGGCGATCTACGAATTTCTCAGCGTCTTGCTGCTGCTTTCCATCGGACTGAAGGGTGGCGTGGAACTGGCCAAGCAGCCGCTCGGCGCGATGCTGCCAAAAATGCTGGCCGTGGTGCTGATGGGGGCCCTGCTGCCGCTGGCCGCCTACCCGGTGCTGCGCTTCGCGGGGCGCTTTAAGCGTGCCGATGCGGCCTCCATCGCCGCCCATTACGGTTCGATAAGCGTGGGTACCTACGCCGTTGCTGTGTCTTATCTCGCCTACCGGGAGGTTTACTTCGAGGCGTACATGCCGGTGTTTCTGGTGTTGCTGGAAATGCCGGCTATCGTGGTTGGCATCTTGCTGGCGCGCGGCGTGAACAAAGACACATCCTGGTATCTCATGATCCGCGACGTATTGCTGGGCAAGAGCATGGTGCTGTTGTTCGGTGGGTTGCTCATCGGTTGGGCGACCGGGCCGGAGGGCATCAAACCAATCGAGGGGGTGTTCTTCGACATGTTCAAGGGGGTGCTCGCCCTTTTTCTGCTGGAAATGGGATTGATTGCCGCGAGCCAGGTGGCCAGTCTGCGCCGCCACGGACTGTTCCTGCTGGCTTTTGGTTTGTTGATGCCACTGGCCGCCTCCATCGTTGGCGCGGTACTGGGGTGGCTGCTGTACCTGTCCGTGGGGGGTACGATGCTGCTCGCAACACTCGCCGCGAGTGCCTCCTATATCGCAGTGCCTGCGGCCATGCGCCTGTCGGTGCCGGAGGCCAACCCGACGCTGTCGCTGGCTGCTTCGCTGGGGGTCACCTTTACATTCAATGTCATGGCTGGCATCCCTCTCTACCATCAATTAGCCGAACACATTCATCGCCTGGGAGGATAGCATATTGATTAGTAAACACCGAAAACTGCTCACCATCGTCACCGAAGCGGCGCTGGAGAATGAAATCGTCCGAGAAATCGAACGCCTGGGGGCGTATGGTTATACCATTACCGATGCCCGCGGCAAGGGTGACCGAGGCATCCGTGACGGCGGCTGGGAGCGTAGCGCCAACATTCGCATAGAGGTGATCAGCGCCTCAGAAACCACACACGTCATCGCTGTTGCCCTGCGGGAGCACTACTACGATAACTACGCCATGATCCTTTATATCGGCGATGTCGAAGTTTTGTGACCGAAAAAATTTTGATGGAATCGCAAGAGTCGTCACCCCGGGCGTAGGCCGGGGTGACGGGCGTTTCGTTGCAACATACTGAAAAAAAAACTGGATTCCGGCCTGCTCCGGAATGACGGAAAACCGGAAAAAATCGATTCGTTGCAAGCTCATCAATTTTTACAGACAGTCAACAGAAAAGAGCCTCGTCCGCTGACTGGTGTGAAAATTTTCGATGGCATGGCCCTGCAAATGGAGGAACCCCAAAAAACATGGGCAACAAACTTAACAAGACAACATGGTGGAAAAACCAAAAAACGGCTTAACGAAATGGCCAGCGCCCTAGGCGCCAGCACATGATGAGAAGAGAATCGCTTGCATATGTAGCTCCTGCACGAGGAACGGCTACGGATATCCCACCTCCAAAAACACGGACCGAATCCCCCCTTACAGGTTTTTATTAAAATAATCAACTACACAGGAGAACAATTATGTCCCGAAAAATGGTCACCATCGACGGCAACCAGGCATGCACCCATGTGGCATACGCCACCAGTGAGATTATTACCATCTACCCCATCACCCCCTCCACGTCCATGGCGGCGGAGTCCGATAGCAAGGCGAGTGCGGGCCAGAAAAATATCTGGGGCTCGGTGCCGGTCGTCTCCCAGATGCAGTCCGAGGCCGGGGTGGCCGGATCCCTGCACGGCTCTCTTACCACCGGCGCCCTCTGTACCACCTTTTCCGCCTCCCAGGGGCTCATGCTCTTGTTGCCCAACATGAACAAGATCGCCGGAGAGTTGACCGCCACGGTTTTTCATATTACCGCCCGCTCCCTGGCCTATCAGGGGTTGTCCATCTTCGGCGATCACAGCGATGTCATGGCCGCCCGCCAGACCGGCTGGGCCATGCTCTGCTCCCAGAATGTCCAGGAGGCGCAGGACATGGCGCTCATCGCCACCCAGGCCACGCTCAAGTCGCGCCTTCCCTTCATGCATTTTTTCGACGGCTTTCGCACCTCCCATGAGATTCAGAAGATAGAGCAGCTCAGCGAAGATGATATGCGGTCAATAATTGATGACGAGCTGATTATCGAGCACCGCAAACGGGGACTTTCCCCGGATCGGCCCATGATGCGCGGCACAGCCCAGAATCCGGATGTCTATTTTACCGGGCGGGAAACAGTAACCAAGTTTTACAACGCTGCGCCGGAAATTGTTCAGGAAACCATGGACAAGTTTGCCCGGCTGACCGGGCGCAAGTACCATCTTTTTGATTATTTCGGCGCCCATGACGCGGAACAGGTGATAATCATCATGGGTTCCGGGGCCGAGACGGTCCGGGCCACCATTGAGCATCTGGTTGCCCAGGGCCAAAGGGTCGGGCTGATCGTGGTTCGTCTTTTCCGGCCTTTTGATTCAGCCGCCCTGATCGGCGCTTTGCCGGACAGCGTGAAGCAGGTTACCGTGCTTGATCGCACCAAAGAGCCAGGCGCTGCCGGGGAACCGTTGTATCAGGATGTGCGCACCGTTGTCGGCGAGGCGCTCGACGCGGGCGTTTTGTCGTCAGCCCCGGTCATCCTTTCCGGCCGCTATGGCCTGGGTTCCGCCGAATTCACCCCGGCCATGGTCAAGGCGGTGTTTGACAACATGGCCGAAGCAAAACCGAAAAACCATTTCTGCGTCGGGCCGGATGATGATGTGGCCTTTACCAGTCTTGTCTTTGATCCATCCTTTGACATCGAGGGCAAGGAGGTGTGCCGGGCCATGTTCTATGGCCTTGGGGCGGATGGCACCGTGGGCGCCAACAAGAACAGCATCAAGATCATCGGCACGGAAACGGACAACAGCGCCCAGGGATATTTTGTCTACGACTCGAAGAAATCAGGCTCCATCACCACCAGCCATCTGCGTTTCGGCAAGAACAAGATCATGGCGCCGTATCTGATCAACAAGGCCAATTTTGTCGCCTGCCATAATTTTACCTTTCTCGATAAGTACGACATGCTGGGCAACATCGAGGAGGGCGGCACCTTCCTGCTGACCACGACCCACGGCAAGGATGAGGTTTGGGGGCATCTGCCGGGCAGGGTCCAGCAGCAGATCATTGACAAGAAACTCAAATTCTACGTCATCGACGCTCTCAGCCTGGCCGAGGCCATCGGTCTGGGCGCCAGGATCAACATGATCATGCAGACCGCCTTTTTTCTTATTTCCGAGATTATCAGCCAGGATGAGGCGGTGGCCTCCATCAAGGCGGCGATTAAAAAGACATACGGGGTCAAGGGCGACAAGGTGGTGAACATGAACTACGCCGCCGTGGACGCGGCCCTGAACAATATTGTCCAGGTGACGGTTTTAAATACCGCCGGCGGGCATGCGATCCCTCCCACCGTGCCGGAAAGCGCCCCGGCGTTTGTCAAGGAGGTCACGGCCCGGATGATCGAGGGTAAAGGCGCTTCCATCAAGGTTTCCCAGATGCCCGCCGACGGCACCTGGCCCACGGCGACCACCCAGTATGAAAAACGCAACATCGCGGTGCAGGTGCCCCAGTGGGAGGCCGAGACCTGCATCCAGTGCGGTCAGTGCTCCCTGGTGTGTCCGCACGCGGCCATCCGCATGAAGATTGTCGATGGCGCGGCCCTGGCCAAGGCTCCAAAAGAGTTGCAAAGCGCTGCCGCGGTTGGCAAGCAGTTCGAGGGACGGCGCTGTGTGATTTCCGTTGCCACCGAGGATTGCAATGGCTGCAGTCACTGTTTTCAGGTCTGTCCGGCCAGGCAGAAAGATGCGGCCGGCAACAAAACCGAGCGGAAAGCCTTGGAGATGGTGAGCAATACCGAGGAAATCCGGCAGCGCGAGGCGGCCAGCTATGCTTTTTTCCTCACCCTGCCGGAACTCGATTATGCGGAGGTCAACCCCACCACCATCAAGGGCAGTCAGCTTATGCGCCCGCTTTTCGAATATCCCGGCGCCTGTGTCGGCTGCGGCGAGACGCCGTACATCAAATTGGCCACCCAGCTTTTCGGCGACCGGATGTACATTGCCAATGCCACCGGCTGTTCCTCGATCTACGGCGGCAACCTGCCCACCACGCCCTACTGCAAAAGGAGTGATGGCCGGGGGCCGATCTGGTCCAATTCGCTTTTTGAGGATAATGCCGAGTTCGGTCTCGGCATGCGGCAGACGATCAACAAGCTGGGCGCACAGGCGGCGGAGCTGTTGCTGGAAGCCGTGGCGGGCGGGATTATTGACAAGGGCGCCATGGAGGCGTTGCTGGAGGCCCCCCAGAACAGCCAGGTGGAAATCGAGGCCCAGCGGGCGCGGGTTGCCGCGCTTAAGGAAAAGCTGGAAGCCGGCAAGGGATTTGCAAAGGCGGCTCAATTGCTGCATGTGGCCGATTATTTGGTTAAAAAATCGGTATGGATCTTTGGCGGCGACGGCTGGGCCTATGATATCGGTTATGGCGGTCTGGACCATGTCTTGGCCTCCGGCGAGAACGTCAACGTGCTCATCATGGACACCGAGGTGTATTCCAACACCGGGGGGCAGATGTCCAAATCCACCCCCAGGGCGGCAACGGCTCAGTTCGCCGCGGGCGGCAAGCGGATGCCCAAGAAGGATATCGGGATGATTTTCGCCACCTACGGGAATGTCTATGTGGCCAAGATATCCATGGGCGCGAACCCGGCCCAGGTGGTCAAGGCGTTCAACGAGGCCGAGGCGTACAACGGGCCATCGTTGATCATTGCTTATTCACACTGTATTAACCACGGGATCAACATGGCGCTTGGTCTTGATCAGCAGAAAAAAGCGGTGGCATGCGGGCACTGGCCTCTCTACCGTTATAATCCGCAGCTCGAGGAGGCGGGGAAAAATCCGCTGGCCATAGATTCCAAGCCCCCGGCAATCCCTTTCAGCGACTATGCCCTGAATGAAAACAGGTACCGGGCTTTGAAGCTCACCAATCCTGCCATGTTTGATGAGTTGATGGGGCTGGCCCAGAAAGACGTGGATAAGGGCTGGAAATTTCTGGTGGGTCGGGAAAAGAGCCTGGACCCCGGTCAATAACGGTTTTTGTTAAAAAATCTTTCGCCTCCGGAGTTACTGCTTTATTAAGAGGCGGTAACTCCGGACCTTTTTTTGTACTGCGGGCGAACATGCCTGCATGGAGGATGTATAACCAATCATGCCGGTCAGAGTCGCGATAAACGGTTTCGGGCGTATTGGCCGTCAGCTTGCCCGCCATATTTTTTCGAGAAACAGTGAAACGCTTGTTCTTGTCGCCATCAACACCTTGGGCAGCGCGGCCCAAAGCGCGCATCTGTTTCAATACGACAGTATATACGGCAGATGCCCATGTCCGGTCGAAGCAGACGGGGAGAGCACGCTTGTTATCGACGGCCGGCGGGTGCACTATTTCGAGCAGGAAGACCCAGCCAAGCTGTGCTGGGGCGATCTGGGAATTGACCTGGTTATTGAATGCACGGGCACACATGCGGAGAGAGGTCGGGCCCATTTGCAGGCGGGCGCCGTCAGGGTAATCGTGGCAGGCTCGGCCAGGCAGGCCGATATTACCGTGTGCATGGGCGTGAATCATGAAAGCTTCGATCCGCCGCACCATCGGGTCATCTGCGGGGGCAGCTGCACGGCGAACAGCCTGGCTCCATTGGTAAAGATACTGGATGAGGCGTTTGCCATTGAGTGGGGGATGGTGACTTTTCTTCATTCCTACACCAAGGAACAGAGTTTGCTGGATGCACCCCATCCTGACCTGCGCCGGAGACGCTCGGCCACCCGGAGCATCATCCCGACTTCCACCAGCGCCATTGCGCAGATCGGCACGATTTTTCCCGCCCTGCGCGGAAAGATTGACGGTTTGGCCTTGCGGGTGCCGACGCCGGTCGTGCATGCGGTTGATTTTGTTGCCAAGACGACGCGTAAAGAGGACAAGGAAGGATTCCTGCGCGTGTTGGAAAAGGGTGCGCGGGGAGCCATGAAAAATATTCTCGCTGTCAGCCATGAGCCCTTGGTGAGTGCGGATTTTCGGGGTGCCGGGCATTCCTGCGTTGTTGATGCGGAATTTTCCGGTTTTCATGGCGACCTGCTCCGAATCTTAGCCTGGCATGACAATGAATACGCATACAGCGCAAGGATTTTTGAGCTTGCGGAATATATCGGCGGCCGCTCCCGCCCCGGCGCCTAAGCCAAAATGGCATAAGGAGCCGTAACGGCAGCGTTCAGGATTGTACAGGTTGTCTCGCAACGGCTCCTAAGCCAAAATGGCATAAGGAGCCGTAACGGTAACGTTCAGGATTGTACAGGTTGTCTCGCAACGGCTCCTAAAAAAATATACCATCGTTGGTGTCTGTCGGGTAGTATTACCCCTTTTGCAGGGGTTGATCAAAAGGGCATCATGGCATTGCTGGTAAACGAAAAAGAGGTTCCCTTCCGTGCAGGAATGACCCTGGCCGACCTGGTGGGGGAGCAGGGCGGTGACGCCGACATCCTGCTGGTGAACGGCTACCCGGCCACCTTGCAAACCGCCTTGCACGACGGAGACCAATGCTGGCTGTGGCAGCGGGGCAAAACGCCTTCCGCGGCAGAGATGCAACATCTCCTGTATGCCCGGCATACTCCAGGGGTGCAGGCCCGCCTCCAGGAAAAGGTGGTCGGGATCATGGGGCTGGGAGGCCTTGGTTCTTTGGTGGCCATCGCCCTTGCCCGCATGGGCATCGGTTCCCTGCTCCTTGCCGACTTTGATGTGGTGGAGCCCACCAACCTCAATCGGCAGCAGTATTTTGTGGATCAGATCGGGCAGAAGAAAACCGCGGCGCTGCGGGACATCCTGCAACGGGTGAATCCCCACGTTTCCCTGACCGCCATTGACCGGCGGTTGGCCGAGGACGATATCGGCGTGTTGTTCAAGGAGGTCCATGCCCTGGTGGAGTGTTTCGATGATCCGGCCATGAAGGCCGCCGGGTTGCGGGCCGCCCTCCACCATCTTCCCGGGATTTTTTATGTGGGCGCCTCGGGGCTTGCCGGTTATGGCGAGAACAATGCGATTCGGACCAGGCGGTTGTACCCTCGAATATATCTTGTCGGTGACGGGGTAAGCGGTGCGGCGCCGGGACAGGGGCTTATGGCCGCCCGGGTCGGGATTGCCGCCCATCACCAGGCGAACCAGGTGGTCCGCCTCCTGTTGGGTGCGGAAAATGAGGCTGGGTAGATGAAGATTCTCTGTAACGGCGAAGCACAGGAAATTGCACCCGGATCCCGGGTGATTGATTGTCTCAATAAGCTCGGCCTGGATGCCTTTTCGGTGGTGGTCGAGTGTGACGGGAAGATTCTGACCCGGGAAGAATATGGGAGTCATGCATTGCAGGATGGCTCGGTCCTTGAATTGATACGGTTTGTGGGGGGCGGTTGAGATGTTGACCATTGCGGGGAGAAAATTTCGCTCACGGCTCTTTGGCGGCACCGGGAAGTTCTCCTCGCCGGAGGTCATGAAGGAGGCGCTTGCCGCCTCGGGTTGTGAAATGGTCACCGTGGCCCTGCGTCGCGTCGATCTCAACAACCCTGCCGATGATATCATGAGCGTGCTGGATCGCGACCGCTACCTGTTTCTGCCCAATACCTCCGGAGCGCGGGATGCCGGTGAGGCTGTCCGGCTTGCCCGGCTGGCCAGGGCTTCCGGCGGGGGGGAATGGCTCAAGCTTGAGGTGACCCCCGACCCGAGAACCCTGCTCCCTGATCCCATCGAGACCCTGAAGGCCACGGAAGAACTGGTCAGGGAGGGGTTCAAGGTGCTGCCCTACATCAACGCCGATCCGATTCTGGCCCTGCGCCTCCAGGACGCGGGGGCGGTTGCGGTCATGCCCCTTGGTTCGCCCATCGGCACCAATCAGGGGTTGCTGACCAGATTCCAGATCGAGATCATCATTGCCCAGGCCCAGGTGCCGGTCATCGTTGACGCCGGGCTTGGCGCGCCATCGCACGTGGCCGAGGCCATGGAGATGGGGGCCGACGCGGTGCTGGTCAACACGGCCATTGCCGTGGCCGGAGATCCGGTCAGGATGGCCCGCGCCTTTGCCATGGCGGTGGAGGCTGGAAGGATTGCCTATGAAGCCGGCCTTGGCGCGGTGAGCAAGGACGCTGCCCCCTCTTCGCCCGAGGACGGGCTCGGCTTTTTGCGCTAGCCCATGTTCGTTATTCCAGAATTTTCAGCATTGCAGGAGGCGATCAACCGCGCCACCGAGGCAGGGGTTCTGCGGGCTCTGTCCGCCGATCGTCCCGGGCTGGAGGGGCTTGCCGCCTT
>JAJZSH010000222.1 GCA_021822005.1 Deltaproteobacteria bacterium
GGCCAGGCTGCGGCGCTATCAGCAGGACGGCCTGAACTGGCTTTTTTATCTGCACGGGATGAAACTCGGCGCCTGTCTCGCGGATGACATGGGCCTGGGCAAGACCGTGCAGGTCCTGGCCTTTCTTGACGCGCTCAAGGCCGGGAAAAAGAAAGGCAAACAGACGGCCACGTCACTCCTGATCATTCCGGCCTCGCTTCTTGCCAACTGGGCGAGCGAAATAGAGACCTTTGCGCCGGGGCTTTCCTTTTTTGTCGTCCACCCCGACTTCCACCGGCCCGCCCCGGTCCCGGTTCTTTCCCCGGGAGAGCTGGATGGTCTGGACCTGGTCATTACTACCTATGCCCTGGTGCAGCGCTATGAATGGCTCCAGGATCACCGCTGGAATTACGTCATCCTCGATGAGGCTCAGGCCATCAAAAATCCCGGCGCCAAGCAGACCAGGGCGGTGAAAAATCTTAAGGCCCGCAACCGGATCGTCATGACCGGCACCCCGGTGGAAAACAGATTGTCCGATCTCTGGAGCCTGTTCGATTTTATCAATCCAGGGCTTTTGGGCAATGCCAGAGAGTTTGGCGACTTTACCAAAAGACTTGCCGACAATCCCAACGGCTACGCGGGGCTGCGCCGGGTGGTCAGCCCCTTCATTCTCAGGCGTTTGAAGACCGACAGATCTATCATCTCCGACCTGCCAGACAAGGTGGAGATGAAAACCTGGGCCGCCATGAGCAAGAAACAGACGGTTCTCTACAGCGATATTGTTGCCGGCATCCGGGAGACCCTTGAACATACGAAAGGCATGCAGCGCAAAGGGCTCATCCTGTCGGCGCTCATCAAGTTCAAGCAGCTCTGCAACCACCCGTCGCAGTACCTGGGCCTGGACCATTTCGATGAAAAGGAGAGCGGCAAATTCCAGCGGCTGCGGGAAATCTGCGAAACCATCCATGAAAAGCGGGAGCGGGTGCTTGTCTTCACCCAGTTCAGGGAAATGACCGGCCCGCTTTCCCGGTTTCTGGCAGCCATTTTCAACCGGGAAGGCCTGGTCCTGCATGGCAGCGTGCCGGTCGGCAAAAGAAAAGAGCTGGTCGAAACATTTCAACGTCGCGATTATGTGCCTTTTTTTGTATTGTCTCTGAAGGCGGGCGGGGTAGGACTCAATCTGACGGCGGCCAGCCATGTCATCCACTTCGACCGCTGGTGGAACCCGGCGGTGGAGAACCAGGCCACGGACAGGGCCTTCCGCATCGGCCAGAAGAAAAATGTCATGGTCCACAAGTTTCTTACCAGAGGCACCATTGAGGAAAAGATTGACCAGATGCTTGTCGAGAAGGCAAAACTTTCAGATGAAGTGGTTGCCGCCTCCGGTGAAAACTGGCTCACCGAGATGAGCAACGAAGAATTGTTCGAACTGTTTACGCTGAATATATAGCAGCCCGTTGAAAAACGGGCTGCTGGCACCACCGGGAGGTGGCGCCGAATTTTGCCGGCCCGAAAGGGCCAAGAAATTCGCGAGGTTGGCCAAAGCTCCTTTGGCCAACCGACAGTTGAAAAAGCCAGGGATGGTTTTTTCAACGGACTGATAAGGAAGCGGAGAAAATACATGAGTTACTGGGGATTTCCCAAATACGTCACGATAGCCGAGAAAAAGGCCAAGGCGGCAAAAAAATTCGAGCAGCTCAGGAAAAAAATGCCGGGCATCGCGCCGGTCGTTATCGAAGGCAATACACTGGCCCGCACCTGGTGGGGCAAGTCCTGGAACAGGAACCTCGAGCGCTATGCCGATTACAGCAACCGTATCGGCCGGGGCAAGAGCTATGTACGTCACGGAGCCGTCCTCGACCTCAGGATCGAAGGCGGCCAGGTGACCGCCCTGGTCCAGGGAACCAGAGTCAAACCCTATGAGGTGGTTGTCCGTATTGCCCCGGTAAAAAAAGGAAACTGGGACCACATTAGAAAACAGTGCCAGGGCGAGCTGCGCTCCCTGCCGGATCTTCTGGCCGGCAAATTCCCCAAGGCCCTGGGCGAGATCTTCCTGGCCGAAGGCAAAGGCCTGTTCCCGACCCCGAAAGAGATCAGCTTCGACTGCTCCTGTCCGGACTGGGCCTCGATGTGCAAGCATGTGGCGGCTACCCTGTATGGCGTCGGAGTCCGGCTCGATGAAGACCCGCTCCTGTTTTTCACCCTGCGGCAGGCCGATACCGAAGGGCTTGTGGCGCATGCCGTTAAAGAAAAGACCGGAGATTTGCTGGCCAGGGCTGACAAGAAGAGCTCCAGGGTGATCGGCGATGCCGACCTCGCGGGACTCTTCGGCATTGATATGGATGTGAAGCCGAATTTTGCTGGAGCCGCCAAGACCCAGGCGCCCAGGCAGCCTCCCTGTGGGAAAAAGGCCGCAGCCGCCCCGGAAGCCGGACAAATTACAGAAGCAACAAAGGACCGCACCGCCACCGGCGTGATTGAGGAGATCGTCCGGCAGAACCCAAAAGGTGCCACCGTGGCCATACTGGAAGAGGCAACCGGTTTTAAGCGCACGAAGATTTACGCCATTACCAGCAGGCTCCGGCAACAGGGCAGGATCATCTATGTGGCGCAGGGCGTCTATGGCCCGCCATGATTTTTTCCAGTTTTTTCCAGCAGCGCCTATCTTCTTTTTTCCAAAACCGCGCGGCCGATTCACTCCTTCCGTTCCGCTTGCCTGCCTCGGTCTTTCCTCCCTGAACCTGGCTCATTCGTAAAAAGCAGAACCATGACAGAGAGGAGAAATCCGATGCATCTCAAAACCATAGGTTATACCGGCACGTGCCGGTTGCAGTCATAAGAAAAGCCCGCTTCCTGCATCAGGAGGCGGGCTTTTTCGTCTGGCGGTTCCGGCTGGGCCGAAGGTTATCGCTTGGCCGCAGCCATCCTCGGCTGGCGTGGGCGCTGCCGGGGATGGGCCGGTGGCGAGGCCGGGAGCGAGTCAGCGGTTACTTGGACAATGGCCAGGACCTCGCGGCGCATGGGTTTACCCAGGGTTTTCTCGATCCGGCTGATCATCGGCCTGTCCTCCTGGCCGGCCAGGGTGAAGGCGGTGCCGGTTTTGGCGGCGCGGCCGGTACGGCCGGTGCGATGGATATAGGCCTCGACGCTGTCCGGCACATCGTAGTTGATGACGTGCGAGACGGAAGAGACATCAATGCCGCGGGCCGCGATGTCGGTGGCCACCAGGATTTTGAAGCGACCTTCCCGGAAGCCGCTCATGGCGCTCTGCCGCTGCGACTGGGAGAGGTTGCCCTGGAGCGAGGTCGCGCTGTAGCCCGCCTTGCTGAGCTGGGTGGCCAGATGGAGCGCCTTGTGCTTGGTGCGGGTGAAAATGAGTGCGGCGGTCATCTCGGTCTCCTTCATGATCTTCTTCAATGCAGAGGCTTTGTGCGGCTGCTCAACCGGGAAGAGGACATGGGAAACGGTGGTCGTCGGTACGCTGTTGGCGACCTGGACGGTGGTCGGTTCTCGTAGAATTTCTTCGGCCAGGCGCCGCAACTCCTGCGGCATGGTGGCGGAGAAGAGCAGGGTTTGGCGCTCTTTCGGCAACTGCTTCAAAATCTGGCGGATGGTGGGCAGAAAACCCATGTCGAACATGTGGTCTGCCTCGTCGAGCACCAGGTGGGTGATCCCTGCCATACTGACGGCCTTTGCCTGGAGATGGTCGAGCAGGCGGCCGGGGCAGGCGACGACGATATCGACGCCGTTGCGGAAGGCCTTGATCTGCCCCAGCTTGCCGACGCCGCCGTAGACGCTGACGCTGCGCAGCCCCGTATTTTTGCCGAGTTTGCCGATATCGGCATGGATCTGTTCAGCCAGTTCGCGAGTGGGCGCGATGATCAGCGCCCGCGGTTTGTTGCCCCGCTCGCCGGCCAGCAGATGGTGCAGAAGCGGCAGCAGAAAGGCTGCGGTTTTGCCGGTGCCGGTCTGGGCCAGGCCCAGCAGGTCGCGGCCGGCAAGGGCCACTGGGATGGCCTGCTGCTGGATGGGTGAAGGGGTCTGGTAGCCACAGGCTGCGGTAGCCGCAGTGAGTTGTGGGTGCAGGTTGAGTTCGTTGAAATGCATGGTGTTGCTTCTCCTTAATGGGTGTCTGCGGGCGCACAGGAGCGCCTCGCCAGTTGCCGTGCCGTATCATGACGGCCAACGGATGGTGTTTCGGGTTTGGGGCCGTGTAGCGCGGGACAGCGGCGCAGGGCCGGGTTGTGTCTGGGGTTGCTCAGCGCGAGGGAGCTCGCGGTGGTTCAGGGGAACCGGCAAACACCTCTTTTCGGGGGATGTTTGCCGGGTGTGGTTGCGTGTTGTTCAGGGGGGTTACCAGCGGCGGGGCTTGGTCTTGGTTTGCGGCCGCGCCTCATTGACTACCAGCGCCCGGTTGCCCACATTCTTGCCGTTCAGTTCTTCCATGGCCTTGTGGCCTTCGCTGCGCGACGACATCTCCACAAAGCCGAAGCCTTTGGATTGTCCGCTGTACTGGTCGCTGAGAATTTTGGCGCTCATAACCGTGCCGCAAGCGCCGAACAGTTCCTGCAATTCCGTTTCGGTGGTACTGTAGGCCAGATTGCCGACATAAAGTTTCATTCCGCTTCTCCTTTTTGAGTAAGTGATCAGCAAAAACTTCAACGGCGGTTCAGATCTGGAAGGCGGGGTGCGCGCGGGAGAAATGAAGAAACGTTAACGAGTATGCTCAGCACTTTGGTGAATAGATGTGGCCCTAACATAAACCATATCTGCCCGGTTGGCAAGGCATATTTGGATACGGGAGGCAAGACAGCCGGCACGCCGCCGCCCTGGCCGCGTGCCGGCGTTGGTTTTGGGGGTGTGGGGCGTTTAGATGTCTTCGTCTTCTTCGTCGCCGAAGTCGTCTTCTTCGCTTAATTCCTCGTCGATCTCCTCGCCATCGCTCTCGTCGTCCCCGGACTCTTCACCCTCATCGCCCTCTTCCATCTCCTCTTCGGGTTCGGTGCCGAGAGCTTCTTCATCCTCCAAGGGTGCCGCCGCCTTGCGAACCTTTGAGGGCGGCAAAATGATGGCGGTGATTTTTTCCACCTCCTGCCGGATCAGTGGATCGGCAAGACAGGTCTGGCAGTCGGCGATGTGGTTTTCCAGGAACAGCACCATGCGGGCCGGGGCCATGGCCTCGTCCTGCACCTGGGCGTACCAGTTTTTCACAAGCCTTTGTAAGCGCTCGCACTCCATGGGGAAATGGCTCCTTGATGTTTCGGTTATATTTCGTGCGCGGGTTGGGAAACCCGACTGGTTGTACCCTATTTTGGGGCGGCTGCCCAGCCCTTCGAAAAAATTTCCGGAAAACGTTGCCGCCGGCCCCTTAAAAAATTAAGGTAGGGGCGAACGGAAGTGGAAAGGGCACTGGTGGCCCTCCCGGACTTCAAATCCGGTGCACCGGGTGAAGAGCCTGGTGGGTGGGTTCG
>JAJZSH010000223.1 GCA_021822005.1 Deltaproteobacteria bacterium
TGTTGGGGCGCGAGCTGCCCATCATCAAGGACGCTTACGTCTCTCTGGAGTTCGGCACCGGCGCGCTCAAGGTCACCCCGGCCCACGACCTCAACGACTTTGAAATCGCCCGCCGCCACAACCTCGGCGCCCTCAAGGTCATGGACGACAACGGCCTGATGAACGAGCAGGCCGGTCCCTATGCCGGGCTGGACCGCTTCGCGTGCCGCCAGAGGATTGTCGCTGATCTCGAGGCGGCGGGACTGCTGGAAAAGATCGAGGATTACCAGCACGGGGTGGGCCACTGTTACCGGTGTCAGACCGTGGTTGAGCCCTCGCTGTCCAAGCAGTGGTTTGTCTCGATCAAGCCCCTGGCGGCGAAGGCCATTGCCGCGGTGAAAGAGGGCGAGATCACCATCCTGCCCAAGATCTGGGACAACACCTTTTTCGAGTGGATGAACAATATCCGCGACTGGTGCATCTCCCGGCAGATCTGGTGGGGCCATCAGATCCCGGCCTGGACCTGCGAAGGCTGCAATGAGCTCATTGTTGCCGATCCCGAGCCCAGCGTCTGCCCGAAATGCGGCAACAAAGCCCTGCACCGGGAAACCGACGTGCTGGACACCTGGTTTTCCTCGGCCCTCTGGCCGTTTTCCACCCTGGGCTGGCCGGAGAAAACCAGGGAACTCTCCTTTTTCTACCCCACCTCCACCCTGATCACCAGCTTCGACATCCTCTTCTTCTGGGTGGCGCGCATGATGATGATGGGCCTCTATTTCATGAAGGAGGTGCCCTTCCGCCATGTCTATCTCCACGCCCTGGTCCGGGACAAGTTCGGCAAGAAGATGAGCAAGTCCAAGGGCAATGTCCTCGACCCCTTGCAGCTCATGGACCAGTACGGCACCGACGCCCTGCGCTTCACCATGATCGCCTTTGCCGCCCAGGGCCGCGACATCCGGCTGGCCGAGGAGCGGATCGAGGGCTACCGCCACTTCATCAACAAGATCTGGAACGCGGCCCGCTTCGCCCTCATGCACATCAAGGAGTGCGATCCCTCGATGACCAGGGGCCTCGCCCCTGCCCGGCTGGCCCTGCCCCACCGCTGGATCCTGCACCGCCTCAACCAGACCACCGGTGAGGTATGCCGGGCCCTGGACGATTACCGCTTCAATGACGCCGCCTCGGCCATCTACCAGTTTGTCTGGCATGAATTCTGCGACTGGTATCTGGAGTGGATCAAGCCCGACCTCTACGGCAGTGACGCTCCAAACAAGGCGGACGGCCAGGCCGTGCTCTTTGCCGTGCTGGAAAACGTCCTCAAACTGCTGCACCCCATCACCCCGTTTGTCACCGAAGAGATCTGGCATGTGCTGCCGGGGAAAAGGACCAGCATCATGGTCGAAGCCTACCCAACGGTGAATCCGGCCTGGGACGATGCCGAGGCCGCCGAGCTGGCCGGGCTGTTCATGGGAATTGTCGGCGGCATCCGCAACATCCGCAGTGAAATGATGGTGCATCCTTCCGCCGAGATCGAGGTCCGGATCGTCTGCCACGACGAACGCAAGCTGGCGGGCCTGACCACCCTTGTCGATTCACTCAAGGTCTTGACCCGGACCGGCCGGATGGCCTTGCAGAAGGAAGGCGCCCGGCCCAGGGGCGCGGCCTCCTATATTTACACGGATATCGAAATCTTCGTGCCGCTGGCCGGGCTGGTGGATGTGGACAAGGAGCAGACCAAGCTGCGCAAGGATCAGGACAAGACCGAAGCCGAGCTGGCCAGAGCCAAAAGCAAACTGACCAATGAAAAGTTCATGGCCAATGCCCCGGAAGAGGTGGTTGCCAAGGAGCGGGACAAGGTCGCCGAAATGCAGGGCAAGCTGGAGAAGATCAGGGCCGGCATGGCCCGGCTGGCGGAGCTGCGCTGAGATTTGCCGTCGGATTTCAGAGCCGGTCCAGCGGGCTTTGCAGCTGCCGGATGTCCCGGGCCATGACATGGGTATAGATCCCGGTGGTCTTTACGTCCGCATGACCGAGGAGTTCCTGAAGCGCCCGGATGTTCACCCCGTTTTCCAGCATATGAGCGGCGAAGCTGTGCCGCAGGGTGTGGCGTTCTCTTCCTTTCCGTGACATATCCCTTGCCTTTTATCCCAGACTGTGTTGAGATTGTCGCCATTGATCAAAAAAAATTCCCAACGGTCCATATCCATCCTTCTTCTCGGCAGGAATGGCATGGAGGGTTACAGGATGTTTTGGTGACCTTCTTATTCCGGTTTGCCATCAAGATGGCAGCAGTGTTAACGGCGTTTGTGCCGTCCTTCGACAGGCTCAGGACGAACGGATAATCACCTTGAAAACAACCTGGAATTATTCCCCCTTTCCTCAAATATCATGCTGCCGGGTGCCCATCGGATGACACTGAACGCCCCCCAGAGATTAAGCCCATGAATCACAGGGCATTGCTGGGGATATTGACAGCATTTCTTGTGATGGGGGCGCTTCTTGCCCTCATCCGATTGACATCCTCTGAGGTTACAGGACTCGTTTTTTCCACGGATTTGCTTGTCCGAGTTTCCGCAACCGCCGGCCTGATGGCGTTGACATATTGCTTGGCCATTATCCTCTGGCATCGCTTTCTTCTTCTGTTCGGAGAAAAGCGCTCCTGGTCGGAAACAACCCTGGACATCGGCCTTTTGTCGGTGGGCAAATACTTTCCCGGCAAGATCGTCGGCTTGCTTGCTCGCGGGGCGATTCAAGGCAATGCCTCCGCCGTTTCCGCTAGCAGCGCAGCGCTCTCAATCCTTGAACAACTGGTTTCACTGATTGTCGGCTGCATCACCGGCTTGTGCCTGTTCGGAGCAGCGCTCATTTTCAATGAGCCGAAGCAGCTGGCCATCTTTGCCCTCGGCTACCTGGTTTTGGCTGCTCTGTGTCTGAAAATTTTCCTGCGCCTGGTGCACCGGGTGCCATTTATTGCAAAAAAACTGGACAAGCGCCTAACAACCATTCCCTATTCCACCGCCTGTTGGCTGGGCCTGGGTTATGGTCTGACGTGGGCGCTTACCGCATTCTCTCTTGCCCCTCTTGTTGAAACGGTACTCGCCCCAGGGGAAACCTTACTGTTGCTATCTGTTTTCCTCATCTCCATCGTAGCCGGCTGGCTGGCGATATTCGCTCCGGCAGGGATTGGAGTCCGTGAGGCCGTGTTTACCGCGCTGGCAGCGCCCGTCGTGCCATGGCAGCAAGCGTTGCTGTGGATCTCGCTGCACCGCCTCATCTGTTGCGGCCTTGATATCTTCTTCGGTGCAATATGCCTGTTTTTTTCTTCCCTTCGATTGCGCAAACCTTGCCGAAAATGATCAAACACATCACCGCCCCAGCCCCCCGCTTCTTACTCCGGCTGTTTGAGATTGAACGCGCTTTGCGAGACCGTAAAGCACTGGCCGGTCCTCATCTGTCAGTTGGCGAACTGGGCCCTGGCTTGGGGGATGTAGCCGCCTGGCTGCTCGACAATCCCGCAGTCGATTCCGTGAGCTTGATTGAGTCTTCACTCAAGGCATTGACCTTACTCCGCGCAAGGTTTGAAACCGAGCCAGCGGCATGCCTCCTTTCATCTTTCCCTCCAGAGGTGAATCACTTCAACTTGTTTTTGGCCTTTGAGGTTCTGGAACACCTTGAAGATGACCAGGCGATGCTGTCTCAAATTCATCGTGCGCTTGCGCAAGAGGGTCTGCTGGTGGGATCGGTGCCGGCCTTCATGCGAAAGTGGGAAACCCGCGACGATATGGTTGGCCACATACGCCGGTATGAACGATCTGAGTTGCAGAAAAAGCTGGAATGTGCTGGATTCCGTGACATTGCCATTAATGTCTATGGGTTCCCGGTTACCAATATGCTTTACCCATTCCGGGAGCTTTACTATCGAAACAAACGCCGCCGCATGTCTGAACATTCACGCCAGGAAGCAACACACATGAGTGGCATCGACCGTGATCTGGTTCAGCGGCTTGACAAACGGCTCGTCTTCTCCTTGTTGAAAATCCTCTCGCCACTGCAAAGGCTCCCACTGTTATGTGAGCTGGGCGATGGTTTTCTATTCAGTGCGCGGAAATGACGATGAATACGGGGAAAACGCATATCCTTATTGCCGGCACCTATTCTCCGACCGATGCCTATCCAAATGTCCGGTACAAAGTGGAATGCATTAAGTCGTTGGAAAACGTTGTGGTAGATGAGGTGAATTTTCCACTCAACACCCGTCTGGACTACAGGAAAGGATTTGGCCGGTATCTCGACTTAACCAGGTTGGCCGTTACCACTCTCCTGAAAAGCCTTGTTATTGCAAGACATGTTATTCACAACCGCAAAACCGATGTACTGTACATCCCCTATCCGGCGGTACATCTGTTGTGGTTGCTCGGCTGGGTGCCACGAAGTTTTCGGCCCCGGCGGATTGTTGCAGACATTTTTATCTCACTTTACGAAACAGTGGTGCTCGACCGCGGCTTGCTGAAACGAGATGGAATTCCAGCCCGATTAATTCGGCACATTGAGCAATCATCCTATCGGAATGCGGACCTCCTCCTCACCGACTCGCCAGAGAATTCCAGATATTTTGCCGCCCTGTTCGATATTGCAGCCATCTGTTTCCACGATCTTCCGCTCGCGATCAATGAAACTCTGTTCTCCCCTGTTGGCGATGTGGCCCCTCGGTGTGAAAAATTCCGCGTTTTGTTTGTCGGAACCATGGTGCCATTGCAAGGGATTGAACGCTTGTGCGAGGCTATCACCGCCTTACCGCCCACTCTACCAATGGAATTTATCCTGGTGGGTGATGGCCAGCAAGCCCCATTGATCGAATCTTTTCTTGCGCACTGGAAATCAGTCGATCCAAACGGGGTTGAGATACGCTGGCAACGGGAGTGGATGAACTCGGCAGAGCTTGCAGGTTTGATCCGCTCAGCCGATCTGTGCATTGGCATTCTAGGCCATGGAGGTAAAGCAAGCAGAGTATGGCCGCTCAAAAATTACCTATACATGGCCTGCGGCAAGCCATTGGCAACCGCCAATGGGCTGGTCGCCCAACGCTTATTAGCAGGACAAAACGATTCAGTCCCTTTTTTGACGGTTGACTGCTCTACACCTACGGCGCTTGTCCAATTATTAAAAAATGCGCCAGATCGGCAGCAGGAATTGCTCGCCATAGGCACGGCTGCTCGTTGTTTTTACGAGCAATACCTGTCTCGACAGGCAACTCGCCATAAATTGGCGCAACTGCTCGCCGGAGAATAGCAAAATTTCAAAAAAAAAATTTTGAAAGCAGAAATGACAATGTGGATCATAGCGTCAAATTTGTACCGACCAATGCTGGCCCCCTGTGTCAGGATAGATGTCGCCTCCTTTTTGAAAAATGTGTGTTAAGCTGCGGGGCAAAAAAGAGAGGGACCAATGAGCACCAAATACTCCAAAAAAT
>JAJZSH010000224.1 GCA_021822005.1 Deltaproteobacteria bacterium
CAGGTCAATGTCCTGGTCCATGTCGGAGATGCCCTGACGCGCGTAATCCCGCAGGTTGAAGACGATTTTGCGGATGCGTTCCGAGCCGTCGAGGATGCCGGAAAAAAGCTCGGGGATATGCTCGCGCATCTCGGAAAAGGGGATGCCTGCCACGGGAAAATCGCCGTGCTTCCGGTAATGCTCTTCCAATATGGGCAGGAAATCGTCCCAGGCGCGGTGGAGGATGGGGGCGTTCATGGTGATGAAGTTGTTCGGATTGTTGATTTCATGGGCCACCCCGGCGACCAGGATGCCGAGGGAGACCATCTTGTCGGCCTCGATGAGCTGCCGCCGCCGCTGTTCCGCCTCTCTTTCCGCCTTTTTTCTGGCTTTGATATCCGTCTCGAGCTGTTTGTTGATGCGGGCGAGTTCCGCGGTCCGCCTGGCGACCAGCTGCTCCAGATGGTCACGGTGCCGGCTCAGTTCCTGCTGGCTTTTCTTGAGGGTTTTCAGCAGGGTCAGCCGCTCCATGCCCTTGGCCAGGGAGACTTCCAGCTCCATCATGGAGACCGGTTTCTGGATATAGTTGATCGCCCCCATCTTCATGGCCTCCACGGCGATGGCAAGATCTGCCTGCCCGGAAATCACGACGCATTCAAGGTCGGGTTGGATGGCCATGGCATGCTGCATGAGGGCAAGGCCATCCATCTGGGGCATCATGATATCGGTGATCAGGAGATGGAAGGGGCTTTTTTCAAGAAGGGCCAGAGCGTCCGGGCCGTTGGCCGCGCCGGTTGCCGCATAGGCGAGGCGCTCCACCTGCATGGTGAGCAGCTTGAGGACCATGGGCTCATCGTCAACAACAAGTATTTTTCCTTTGCTTGCCATGGTCTGGGAAGGGGATGCCTTTTTGTCCGTCGTTACGGCTGGCGCTTGAGCCGCTGATTCAAAGCCTGCGGCGTTATGCCCAGGAGGAGCGCCGCGGCCCGCTGGTTGTTGCTGCTTCGCCTGAGGGCTTCGGCGATGAGTTCCTGATCCGCGTCTTTCAGGGTGGGCAGCCTGTCAAGCCCGGCGGCCCAGGATTTTTGGGAAAGAACCTTGGCAAGGGGAGCGGGAGAGTTTTCCGGCGGGCAGGTTGCGCCGATCTCCTTGTGAAAGAAAGCCATGGAGAGCGTGGCGCCCCGGTGATGGCTCATCGCATCAAAGGCCAGGGCCCGCAGCTCCCGGACGTTGCCGGGGAAATCATAGCCGGTGAGCAGGGGGAGGAGCGCGTCCGGGCAGCGGGGTTTCTGTTTTTTGAACTCCGCCGCGGCCTGGGCAAGAAAGAAGTCCAGCAGGGCCGGGAGGTCATCCTTGCGCTCCCGCAGCGGGGGAACCTGGATGCGGTGGGTGCGCAGCCGGTAAAACAGGTCGGTCCGGAACAACCCTTTTTTGTGTTGCTGTTCCAGGTCGCGATGGGTGGCGACGATGACCCTGGCGTCCGAATGATGGACCTGGTCGGAACCTAAGGGATAGTATTCGCGTTCCTCAAGAAAGCGCAGGAGCTTGACCTGCGAGGCCTCGCTGAGATCGCCGATTTCGTCAAGGAACAGGGAGCCTCCGGCTGCTTTTTTCACCAGGCCGGAGCGGCTGCGATCCGCGCCGGTGAAGGCCCCCCTGGCATGGCCGAAGAGGGTGTCGGCAAAGATCTGGTCGTCAAGACCGGCCACATTGACCGCCACATATTCCCCCGGCCTGCCGCTCAGATTATGGATGGCCCTGGCGATGCTCTCCTTGCCCACCCCGGTTTCTCCGGTGATCAGCACCGGCTGCCGTCCTTCGGCGATGGCCTCGCAATAGCGGAACAGGGCTTTCATCGTGTCGTTGCCCGTGACGATCCGGGAAAACACCTCCGGACGGGCCGGATCTTTTTCAAAGAAACTGCTGGCGAGCCTGGAGTTTTCCCGGCGGAGCTGCCTGATTTCAAGGGCCCGTCTGATGCTCGGCAGGAGGCGTTCGATTTCCACCGGCTTGAGCACGTAGTCAAAAGCCCCCTGTTGGATGCTGTGGACGGCGGTTTCCACCTCGTTGACCCCGGTGACGATGATGACCGGCAGTTCCGGAAAACACTGGCTGACATCCTTGAGGATGTCATGCCCGGAAACATGGGGCATCATCAGATCGAGGAGGATGATTTCCACGGGTTGATTCCGAAGGATGCCCGCAACCTCCCGGCTGTCCTGGCAACGGATGGTGTTGGTTATGCCATGGGAGCGGAGGGCGATATCAAAGCTGGCAAGGGTATGGAGTTCGTCGTCAACCAGGAGAACGGGATGGAGCGGATATGCCGGGGGAGCTTTTTTTCCCATGGTGTCTGGCGGGGGCGGGGAGGCTCAGCTGGGCCAGAGCAGCTTGCCCAGAATCCAGCCGGTGGTGCCGTCCGTATGCTGTACCTTGACCCAGTCGCCTTCCTTGGCCAGTGGTTTGAAGACAACGCCGTGTTTGACTTCAGCCACGATTTCGTAGTCTTTTCCCGCTCCAACCCGCAGATTGGCCGTATCCGCCTTGACAATGACGGTTTTCTGCTTTGCGAGAAGCTCGGTGGCAATCCAGCCCTTGTCCCCTTCAAAGTCCACCACCTGAGCCCATTTTCCCTGGCGGGAGGTGACCTGCAACGGGAAACCCTTGAATACCGTCCAGAGGATTTCTTTTTTCGCATCGGGGCCGGAGCGGATATTGACCCCGTCTTTCAGGACGCTGACGTATTCCGCCGCGGTGGCTGTGGAGGCAAGCAGGAACAGGGCGATGCCGACGAGGGTGAAAAACAGGGATGGCCGGGAAAGGGGAGGCATTTTGGTCATGACGGATAAACTCCTGAAAAAATTTGAGGAATAGCATGATCAGCAGAGCGCATGGAAATGCTGAACAGGTCTGGGGATTGCACCGCACCCAAGGTAGCATTTTCGCTTTGGCAAGTCAACCGTCTCCGAGGCTTCTTGTCTTCTGGGCCATGGGCGGGCGGCGGCGGTGTTTGTCGCCTTAATGTGGAATTGCTTGTCGTCGTGTTCTGCCGTATAATGCGTTTGTCCTGTAAAGGATTTCGTTTCCCATCCCGCCATATTCCGCCGGGCAGGAAGATGTGAAGATTTGCAATTACCGCCTCGGGCAAAGGGAAAAGGCCATGGATATTCTTCCGGACAAGGCTCGGATTCGCAGGCAGCCGGCAGTGGACCTGCTCATGCAGAAGGTCGTGCAGGGGATCGAAGACTACGCGGGGCAGGCAATGGCCGGGGTTCCGGCGGAGGTTGTCGCCGGGCTTGTCGACCGGGTTGTCCAGGAGGTCCGGAAGTTCAGCGAAGGCCAGGGAAATCATCTCTATCAACTGGTAAAGATCGGCCTGGGGCTCTCTTCGGAAAAGAACATTGACCGGCTTCTGGAGAGGATCGTCCGGGGGGCCCGGCACTTCACCAACGCCGAGGGCGGAACCCTGTACATCAAGGAGAGCGAGAGGGAGGCCCTTGATTTTGCCATTGTTCAGAATGATTCGCTCGGAGTGTTCATGGGGGGGAGCGGGGAAGCCATCTCCTGGCCTCCCGTGCCGCTGCGCCTTGAGGATAACCAGGAGAACCACCGGAACGTTTCGGCCCACTGCGCCCTTACCGGCGAGCCGGTCAACATTTCCGACGTGTATGACGCCGAAGGCTTCGATTTTCAGGGAACCCGTGATTTTGACGCCTCCACCGGGTATCGCTCCCGCTCGATGCTGGTGATCCCCCTGCGGGATCATGAGGATGAGGTTATCGGGGTGTTGCAGCTTCTCAATGCCAAGGATCGGGAAACCGGGGCGGTTGTCCCCTTTCCCGGGCACGAGGTGGGGATGGTCATGAGCCTGGCCTCGCAGGCGGCCATTGCCCTTACCAAGATGCGGCTGGTCCGGGGGCTTGAAAATCTGCTGGACGCTTTTGTGCGGACCATCGGCGACGCCATTGACGAAAAATCCCCCTATACGGCAGGGCACGTCTTCCGGGTCGCCAATCTTACGGAGAAGATCGCCCTGGAGGTGAACAGGGCCGCCACCGGCAAGTTCGCCCCGATCACCTTCAGCGCCGACGAGCTTGCCGAAATCAGGATGGCCGCCTGGCTGCATGACGTGGGGAAGATCACCACGCCTGAGCATCTCATGGACAAGGCGACCAAGCTTGAGACCATTTTCGACCGGATAGAACTGGTTCGGCACCGGGTGGAAATTTCCAGATTGAATCATGAGGTCGCCAGGCTGGAAAACGAACCCTGCCCGAGGAAGGAAGGACACCCCTCTCCCCCGCGGCCTGTTGAAAAAGCGGAAGAGTGGCGGGAGATCATCAATTTTCTCGATACGATCAATCTGGGAGGCGAGGGGTTGCCTGCCGACAGCATCGAGAAAGTGCGGCGGCTCGCCGGGCTGACCTATGCCATGAGCGGGATGGAGCTGCCCCTGCTCGCGCCCGATGAGGTTGAGAATCTCTGCGTGCAAAGGGGCACCTTGACCGCGGCGGAACGCAGGGTGATAAACCATCACGTGGAAATGAGCATCAGGATGCTTGAAAGCCTGCCCTTTCCAAAAAAACTCCGGAATGTCCCGGCCTATGCCGGCATGCATCATGAAAAGCTGAACGGCACCGGCTATCCCCGAGGGCTTGAAAACGGCGCCATTCCCCTGCCCGCGAGAATGCTGGCCCTGGCCGACGTGCTGGAAGCGTTGACCGCTGCGGATCGGCCCTACAAGCCGGGGAAAATGCTTTCCGAGGCCATGTCCATTCTGGAAGGGCTGGTTGACCGGGGGGATCTGGATGGGGATCTCTGTGATCTGGTTGTTGATTCCGGCTTGATCGCCCGCTTTGCCCATGACCTGCCGGGACGCCAGCGGGATGATTTCTTCTGGCGCGGCAAGCGCTATCCCGTCTCGCCATAATGGCGAGCAGATGGTTCCGTTAAGACAGTTATCCTGCCACTGCCGGCCTTCGACAGGCTCAGACCGGGCAGCGTTGGCGGCGACGGTTTATTGTAATTGTTTTGGCGGAACGATCTACCCGGAAACAAGGTAGATCAAAAACTCCCGGTTGCCCTTGGGGCCAAGGATCGGCGAAGGGCTGACGCCAACCGGGATGAGGCCAAGCCCGTCTGCAAATCCCCGGATTTCGTCAATCACCTTCCCGTGGAGGTCGCTGTCGCGGACAACCCCGCCCGTGCCGAGCTGGCCTTTGCCGACCTCGAACTGCGGCTTGATCAGGGCCAGCACCCGGATGGTTCCCGGAAAAAAGACGAGCAGCGGCGGCAGAAGCGTTTTGAGGGAGATAAACGAAGCGTCGATCACCGCCAGGTCAAGGGGCTCTTCAAGATCGCCGAGTTTTAGGTTTCTGGCGTTGGTTCTCTCCATGACCACCACCCGCGGATCCTGCCGCAGTTTCCAGGCCAGCTGGCCATAGCCGACATCAATCGCAT
>JAJZSH010000225.1 GCA_021822005.1 Deltaproteobacteria bacterium
GCCCCTACGAAATCCCCCCTCTCCCCCGCTTTAGTGGGGGAGAGGGGGTAAACGGTGGCTTTTCACCCTCTCCCTCACCCTCTCCCTCAAGGGCGAGGGAATTTGCGGAAGATTAGCGCTAATTCGGTCGCCAAAAGACCCAACATTCCACTATTTCATCACAATGCGACATCCAAATCCCGCGCTCCCTCTTGCCGCATTTCCCGATTTCAACTATGCTGCCGGAGCAAGAATACACCATCGCCACGAAGCCGCAAGTGGCGATGATCTCATTACTCCTCGCATGCAGGTGAAACAAATGAAACTATGGGTTACGCCACAGGGCGACCGTTGGCTCTGCGCCGAATGTGAACAGGACTGCGCACAGGCCATCACCGAACAGGGATGGCGGATGGCCTTTGTAAAAATTGACCCCATGCTCCGCTGTGCCGAATGCAAACAGGGCGATGTGGAAATTTTTGATTGAACCCGCAGTCATTGAAAAAATTCAAGAAAATATACATCGAGATCACCAACCGCTGCAATCTTTCCTGCAGCTTCTGCCACCGGAGCGGGCGGGCCAAATCCTTCATGCGCCCGGAGGATTTCCGCTCCATCCTCCGCCGGATCGAGGGCCACACCGACCATCTTGCCCTGCATGTGCTGGGCGAGCCCCTGTTGCACCCGGAGCTTGACGCTCTCCTCGCCCTCTGCCTGGAGCACGGCCTCAAGGTCAATCTGACCACCAACGGCGCCCTGCTGCCCCAACGCCAGACCCTTTTGCTTGCCAGCCCACCCCTGCGCCAGATCAACATCTCCCTGCACAGCTTCAGCGACCAGGAAGCCGATCCGGCCCTTGCCGGCTACCTGGCCGGGATTTTCGCCTTTATCCGGGAGGCGGCCGCCATCCCGCTTCTGATCAGCCTGCGCCTCTGGAATCTGCCGACAACGAAAAACGCCAGCGCCGCAAGCCCAAGCCCCGGCCCCAACGACCCCATCCTGAAAGCGCTTGAATCCTTTTTCTCCCTGCCCGAACCGCTTGCCGGCAGGCTCACCCCCGGCCACGGCCTCACCCTGGCCCCCAAGGTTTTCCTGAGCCAGAACGCCCGCTTCACCTGGCCCCATGCCCCGGCACCCGACCTGGGCGACAAGGGCACCTGCCGGGGGCTGCGGGATCATGTCGCCATCCTGGTGGACGGTACTGTGACGCCCTGCTGTCTCGATGCCGAGGCGGATATTCCCCTGGGCAACATCCATGCCCAATCTTTTGCCGAAATCCTCAACAGCCCCCGGGCCGCTGCCATCCGCACCGGCTTTTCCCAACGACGGCTCAGCGAACCTCTCTGCCGCCGCTGCACCTTCCGGCAATCGTTCTAACGTAAGTGATTGCAGGGCACCGCATCTGCTTCGCAGTCTCGCTGCGCTCGCTTAGCTGTCATCGGCCTACTCACATAGTCTGGCTATAGTTCGCAGGCCTCTTTCGCGCATCTGCGGCATCCTGCAATCACTTACAGTTTCCGGACAAACCGTAATGCGCCGCCCCTCCGTGATCACTTACGTTCTAGCCCTTGCCTGCCAGCTGGCCGCAGGCCGCGGAGATATCCGCGCCCCGGCTCTGCCGGATAAAGGTGTTGAAACCCGCCTCGCGCAGCACCTTCTGAAAGGCGAGGATCTCTCCCTCGTCGGGGCAGGCATACTCCGTCTCCCCGGAACCGTTGTAGGGCAGCAGGTTGATCCGGCTGGGGATGCCTTGCAGCTTTTCCGCCAGCAGCCGCGCGTCCGCCAGCGAATCGTTGATCCCCTTGAGCATGATGTACTCGAAAAGAATCACCTTCTTTTTCCCCAGCGGATACCTGCGGCAGGCGGCAAGCAACGATTCCAGACCATGGGTTCTGTTCACCGGCATCAGGCTGCTGCGGACCGCGTCATCGGCGGCGTGCAGCGACACGGCCAGATTGACCCGGATGTCCCGACCCAGATCGTCGATCCTCGGGACGATGCCGCAGGTGGAGACCGTGATCCGCCGTTCGGAAAAGCCGAGGCCATGATCATCCATGAGAATCACGAGCGCGGCCAGAAGGTTGTCGTAATTGGCCAGGGGTTCGCCCATGCCCATGAAGACCAGATTGTTGAGCAGCTCCCTCGGCGTGGCCCGATTGATGCCGGAGGCGATCATGTGGGTCATCACCGCCAGCACCTGGTTGACGATCTCACCGGGGTGCAGGTTGCGAACAAAACCCTGCGCCCCGGTGAGGCAGAAGCCACAGCCCATGGCGCAACCCGCCTGGGAGGAGATACAGAGGGTATGGCGACCGTCCTCGGGGATGAGCACGCTCTCGATCACCGCGCCGTCTGCAAGCCGGAAGGCGAATTTCTCGGTGGTGTCCGCTGATTTTTCCACCGCGGCAGGGGTAAGGCTGCTCATGGTGGCGTGACTGGCCAGGAGCGCCAGCACCTCCCGGCTGATCCCAAGCTGGGAAAAATCAAGGACGCCGGGCCGGTGCAGCCGGGGAAAAAGCTGCCGGGCCCGCTTTGCAGGCAGACCCAGGGCCACGACATACTCGCTCAGCTGGCCTGGGGTGAGATCGCGCAGATCGGTTTGCCCGCGCCTCGGCGAGACAGGCCCTGGCCTGCCCGCCGCCTGTTGTTTTGGGTGCATATCCATGCACACTCTGTAACACATTCCCTCCCTTGTTTCAAAGTATAGCAGGAGAACAATTCACGCCCAAAAACCCCTTGACGCAGTCAGACAAATAAGTCAAATATACATTTAACTTATCTAAAAAGGGAACGATGCGTGAGAAAACAGCGAAGCGATGGCCAGGAAACACGCCGGAACCTGCTGGCGGCCGCAGGTGAAATCTTTGCCCGCAAGGGCTTCCGGGAGGCAACCATCGCCGAGATCTGCCAGCAGGCAGGGGCCAACACCGCCGCGGTCAGCTACCATTTCGGCAGCAAGGAAGCCCTGTATGTGGAGAGCTGGCGCT
Organism: Deltaproteobacteria bacterium; assembly: GCA_021822005.1. Taxonomy (GTDB): domain Bacteria; phylum Desulfobacterota; class Desulfobulbia; order Desulfobulbales; family Desulfurivibrionaceae; genus Thiovibrio. The sequence continues at coordinate 2,967 of JAJZSH010000225.1, forward strand.
ACGCCTTCAGCCAGTCGTTAAGCCTCTATCCCCCGGATGGCAGCATTCCGGCCGAGGCCCCGGTGGAAGAACGGCTGCGCGGGCGGATTCTCGCGATCATGCGCAGGATCATCGACCCGCAAAGCCATGATTTCGACATCTTCCACAAGGAAATGGCAAACCCCACCGGCCTCCTGGCCAAGGCCATGCAGGAATCGGTGGAAACGATCTTTAAAGGCCTCACCCTCCTGGTCTCCGAATTGCTGAACAAAGAGCCCCAGGAGCACGAGGTGCAGCTCTGCGCCATGTCCATCCGGGCCCAGTGTTTCGGCCCCTTGCTCCACGCCCGCCGCCGCAAGAGTGCACAGGATCTGCCAACCACCGGCATTGAACCCCTGCTCGAAGATGTGGAAGAGCTCGCGGACCATGTCACCCGCTTCAGCCTTGCCGGCATCCGGGCGCTTCGCCCCCACCATACGCAACAGTCAGACAACGAGGTTGGACCATGAAACGCTTAGGCAAGAAACCCCTTATTGCGCTGATCGTTATGCTGCTTCTCGGCAGCCTGGCAGCCTGGCAGCTTACCCGCGGCAAGGGAAAGGACGCCGCCTACCGGACCGCCGAGCTCAAGCGCGGGGATCTGCTGGTTTCCATCAGCGCCACCGGCACCGTGGAACCGGAGGAGGTCATCGACGTCGGCGCCCAGGTGGCCGGACGGATCATCTCCTTTGGCAAGGACGCCAAGGGCAAAATCGTGGACTACGGCTCGCCGGTTGAGGCGGGCACGGTGCTGGCCCGGATCGACGACTCGCTCTACGGAGCGGACGTGGCCCAGGCCGAGGCCCAGCTCCTGTCGAGCAAGGCCGGGTTGCAGCGGGCCAAGGCCGATTTGAGCCAGGCGGAACAGAACTGGAAGCGGGCCCAACTGCTCGGCTCCTCCCAAGCCCTGTCGCAATCGAGCTTTGAAGCCTACGAATCGGCGCATAAAACCGCGCTGGCCCAGGTCGCGGTGAACGAGGCGGCAATCCACCAGGCCGAGGCGGCGCTCAAGCGCGCCCAGCGCAACCTCGGCTACTGCACCATCACCTCGCCGGTCAAGGGCATCATCATCGACCGGCGGGTCAACACCGGCCAGACCGTGGTGGCGAGCCTCAACGCCCCCAGCCTCTTCCTGCTGGCCAAGGATCTCACCCGCATCCAGGTCTGGGTGGCGGTGAACGAGGCGGATATCGGTAGAATCTATCCCGGCCTGCCCGTGACCTTTACGGTGGACGCCTTCCCCGGCGAAACCTTCCGGGGCCAGGTGGGCAAGATTCGGCTCAACGCCTCCATGACCCAGAACGTGGTGACCTACACGGTGGAGATCACCACCGACAACGGTGATGGCCGCCTCCTGCCGTACCTTACCGCCAATGTCCAGTTTCAGCTGCTGCAGCTCACCAATGTGTTGCTGGCGCCCAACGCGGCCCTGCGCTGGAGCCCGCCGGCCAAGGAGGATGAGGCAGAGGCCGGCAGGAAAAAAGGCGACATGAGCCGGGGCAAAGGACCGGCCTCGGCCCAGGGTCCGGCCAACGGCAAGACCAGCGGCATTCTCTGGGTGCTTGACGAGGACCAGAAGCCCCGCCAAATCGAGATCCAGACCGGGGCCAGCGACGGGACCAGCACCGTGGTTGAGGGCGCGGATCTGCGCGAGGGGATGCAGGTAATCACCGGGATTCGCCTGTCCGAGTCCGGCAAGAACGGGGGGGGCAATCCCTTCACCCCGCAGTTCGGCGCCGGCAAGAAGAGCAACGGAACCAAGTAGAGCAGCCATGGAACTCATCACCCTGCGCTCCATCGAAAAGACCTACCAGATGGGCGACATCTCCGTGCCCGTGCTGAAAGGCATCTCCCTGTCCATCCGGAAGGGGGAGATGATCGCGCTCACCGGTTCGTCCGGTTCCGGGAAATCCACCCTGATGAACATCCTGGGCTGCCTGGACCGCCCGACCTCCGGCAAATACTGGCTGGACGGCCAGGAGATCTCCCAGCTCTCCGCCGACGAGCGAGCCTTGCTCCGCAACCGCAAGCTCGGCTTCGTGTTCCAGAGCTTCAACCTGCTGGCCAGAACCAGCGCCCTCGAGAACGTGGCCATGCCGCTCTCCTACGCCGCCGAACACTTGAGCGAACGCGAGGCTCGGGGGAGGGCCGCGGAGATGCTTGGCCGGGTTGGCCTTGCCGACCGCCTGGACCATCACCCCTCCCAGCTTTCCGGCGGCCAGCAGCAACGGGTGGCCATCGCCAGGGCTTTGATCAACCATCCGCCGGTGCTCTTTGCCGACGAGCCCACCGGCAACCTGGATTCCCGGACCAGCGAAGAGGTGCTCCAGATGTTCGAGCGGCTCAACACCGAGGACGGCATCACCATCATCATGGTGACCCACGACCCCAAGGTGGCCGGCCACGCCAAACGGATGATCCGCATGAACGACGGGGTGATTCTGGACGACACA
>JAJZSH010000226.1 GCA_021822005.1 Deltaproteobacteria bacterium
GCTGGTGGCCAACGGCACCGATATTTACACGGTCAAGGAACTGCTGGGGCATTCCGATCTGAAATTGACCGCCCGCTATGCCCATGTGGGAGAAAATGCCATGCGGTCAGCGGTGGAAGGGTTAGGCCGGACGATGAACGGATAACCCCCCCCTTGCAATATTCCATAAAAGGTATATTATGAAACAGTGGCAGGTAAATCTGACCAAGAAGGCCGGTAAGCAGAAAGAAGCGTTGCCCAAAATGATCAAGGAGCAACTGGCCTATCTGATGCGGGATATTGAAGTACACGGCCCGGTACGCGGCGATTGGCCGAACTATGGCAAACTTGGGCCAGGCCGCCATCACTGCCACCTGAAAAAAGGCAAACCCACCTATGTAGCCGTGTGGATGGAACGCGACCGGGAAATCAGACTCATTGAGGTAACGTATGTTGGAACCCACGAAAAAGCCCCATACTAACACCGTGGAACTTTGCTTTCGTGGTCCGGCCGCCAAGAAGGATGAGGCTGCCCGGCTGCTGAAAAAGCTGGGCTTTGAAAGCGCCGATGAGTCCATCCCTTGGCGGGATGTTTTCCCGGAATATACCGACGAACAGCTTCCGGGAATCTACCTGCGGGCCGCTCGGCGGCGGGAGGGCATGACGCAAAAGGAATTGGCAGCTGTGGCCGAAATCCCCCAAGCGCACATTTCCCTGATGGAGCGTGGCAAGATGTCTATCGGAGTAACACGGGCAAAACGACTGGGCAAGGCTCTGAATACCGGCTACAAAGTCTTTCTTTAGCAACCGGGCCATGTTTGATGCGCTATGCGCGCTGGCGCCGGTGTTGCCGGTACGCCCGCCAGTCAAAACTACGCCTTGAAAAGGGGAATGAGTTGTGGAGGCAGAAAAGGGCCTCAAAGGCCCCGAGAGACGTTCTCCCCCATTCGGGTACCTTCCCTGCCCTTGAACCAGCAGCGGCCTTCACGCAGCCCTATCGGGCTACGAGCGGCCGCCTTCTCCGACATCCCTCCCCTGCCGGCTGCGCCGGGATCCCCGAACCTTCGGTTTTATTAGCGTGGCATCCGTGATAAATTTTGCCTTAGAAAGCCCGTAGGGCCTGGATTTCGAAGCAGGAAAGACTACTCGGAGAACCTGCCCGCTGCCCGCAGGGCTGAAGGGCAGTGCTGACACAATGCCTCCCTTGCCGGATCTCGCCGCGGTCTCCGCCCTGGTCGGCTTCCCTGACCTTTCCAGGGGTATTTACCTTCACTTTCAAAGCAGCAGTTGCCGGCCTGGCCTATCAGGAAAAGGCCTCTTGCGCGTATAGCGCGTAAGGTCAGGCAGCGGCCAGGTGACGGCGAGGCCTCCGTGCAGTTTCCTCCGTGACCCCCAGAATAGAAAAAATGAATCTGGCCATGGCTGCAGAAGTGATGAGCCTGGTTTTCGAGATCACGGCCCGGGTGGTGACCGGCTGGCCCGCGGCTCGCAGCCGCTGAATGATTTCTTCGGCGGCATCGATGGCCCGCGAAATATCGCTCTGGCTACACATTTCCAGGACTTCAGCGGCATCGGCCAGTTGCATCTCAAGCAGCCGCGAGGCCCATCCGTAGTCCTCCTTGGATAATACCGGATCATCCGCCAGGCCACGAATGACGTGATACACCAAGGCGTATTTGTGGCCGCGCCACATGACCCGGCGGAAGAACGATTCGTCCAAGGCGAGGCCGCCGGACAGCTTTTTGAAGGCAGTCAAGAAGACCTCCTCCGCCTCCGGAGAAGTGTGGTATTCGGCCTGAAGGTCCGCCGTCATGGCTTTAAACCTGACGGCCCAATCTTGCGAATCGACGCTCCAAAACGGAAAATTTCGCCAGGGCCTCGCGGGATCCGGCATAGCCAAGATAAACCCGAACCGCTGCGCAAAGCCGTCTAGCAGGCTTTCCGGTGACATACCTTGCGTGAAGGGCTGCAAGGCGGTGAAGCCCAGCAGGGACAACACCGGCTTTTCAATGCTGACAGCATCCTTTTTCGTAACTCGCTCGATGGTGGAGTTGTCGTAGGACTGCAACAAATAGCCTTTCAGGTCGGCCAGCGGCCCGGGTTGTTCGATGCCCTTGAGGAGTTGGAAAAATTCATCGCGGATCCACAACGATCTCGGCCTCTCGGCGAACTCTTGAAGCCAGGCGGCGGCCGAGGCCGCGCCGGATTGCATCACCGGCACCACGCCATCGAGTCCGGCCCCGATTCGCTTTTGTGTCCACGTTTTTCCGCCGCCAGAAGGCGCCAAAACGATAGACCAGAAATCAGCTTCCACGGCATCGCCCTGAAAAATCACCTTGGAGCCCCGCGCAATCAAGGCGCCGGCAACGTAGTGCATGAAGGTGGCTAATGGTATTTCCAAGGCGATATTGGTCTTTGCGTGGAATTCAAGAATGACCGCCTCCAAGAGGCTGCCGGGCGGAACGCAGGGCATACCTCGCCATTCGCCGGTCTTTTTGCGCCGGCGGGCGACAAAAGCCACGCGCGCGTAGTCGCGGGCATCGGCCGGCAGACTTTCAAATAAGGGGATCTGCTTCGGTTTTCTGGCCATTTCCAACTCCTTTTTTTTGCTGACGGGTTGCTGACGTTTGGGGCTAAAACGTCAGCAAAAAGCCGTCCCCACCCCCCCCCTATAAAATGTCAGCACTTTGGGGGTTTTTGGGCCACAATCCCTTGTCCTGCAATGGTTGGCATATTTTTTGCTATAACGTCAGCACTTTGTCTGCAAATAGCGCTTTTGGGGCCGATTGGCGGAAAAGTTTTGCTGACGTTTTGCTGACGTTGCGTTTTTTTACATTCCTGGTGAGGGGGTTTTCTTCAGCGCTGCTTGTTTCGCTCGGGCCATTTCCACCCATTCAGGCGGCGCTGGCTCCCCGGCTGTCCGGAGTTTGTCTTTCAGGCTAGTGCCAAGATTCGCCTTGGCCCATTCATCGCCCATGATGACCGCCACATCACCTTTGGTCATCACCTTAGCTCCTTCACGCGCTTGGACAGCCTTTTCGAGGCGTTCTTTGATTTGCCGGATCATGGAAAGATGCATCTGTTCCACAGCGCCCATTCCGGCCAACACAAACGACAGATATGCCAAGCTGGTGGCTATCTCGTGGATTGCCGGGGTGTCACTGCTGCCCTGGCGATGGCCAGCCCACATTTGGGCGGCCGATGTCCGGGCCGCGATGCGGCGGAACAGCCAGTGCAGCCACTCCAGGAACTCTTCGGCCTCGGCCAGGGAGTCAAAAAGCAAATCTCCTACTCGAAAAACCTGCCGGTCATTTTCGATTTCACTCGTGACGTCCACTTCCATTTTTCGCTCCTTTTTGAGGTTAAAAAGACAAGCATAGTTAGCCTATGCTTCAGTTTTGCCGCCCGGCAAAAAGAGGCGGCCGGCCCATGGAAACAGGGAAGAGGACGGCCAGGATTAACCAGTCCAGAAAAGCCTCGTTTTCCTCTTGATCGCTGAAAACATCCACTCGCATCTCTTTAAAATTCCGCATCTTTTCCATGTGTCCTCTCCTTTGATGGTTATGGCCTGGGTGGTTCCCAACCCCCGGGCTTCTTGGGCTTGGGCGCGGGCCGCATTGCCCGCCGCTCGCCTCGGGCCTTGGCCTCGGCCTCCTCCCGGCGGCGCTCCCCCTCAATTTCCTGCGCCTCCCGACGCAGCAGCTCGGCCAGAGCCTTTTCGCGTTCCGCCTCCTGGGAGTGCTGATATTTGGCCACGACCTCGGCCGGGCACGCCGAAAGCAGCTTTTTTTCGTCCACGGCTAGGCGTTTTTGCTCGGCCTTGGCCTCGGCCAGAGCTTTTTCAGCAGCCTGCAGCTCGCTGGCTAACCGCGTTTTTTCGAAGATTTGAAGCGGTTTGAGTCCGGCTAGCCGCTCCTGGACCTCGCGGGCCTGAGCATCGGCACGGCGTTCCGCCTCCCGGGCCTGCCGCAGCCGCTCCTCGATTTGGCGCAGGGCTTCCCGGCCTTGACGGGAGGCCTCGACCGACCGCCGGCGGATGTCTGCCGGATCTTCCAGCCAATTCCACCACGCGGCCAGTTCCCGGCGCCGCTCGATCTGGGCATAGGTGAGCCCGGTCGGGGGAGAAGATGTCAGCCCAGGCCGCTGGCGCTGCCACTCTTCCCTGCGCCGCCGGGAGTCAATGGAGGATTGGAAGGCCGCCGAGGCCTGGGCGCGGATCTGCTTGGCCCTGACCGCGCTTTCGCGTTGCGCCTGCTGGATAATCTCCTGTAGGGCGCGACGATCCTGGGCTAGGCGCTCGGCTCGGGCCTCGGTTAAGGCTGTGGCCTGGGCGAGGTTTTCGCGCTGTAGATCCACCAGCTCGGTGGATCGCGCCAGCCGGGCCGCCTCGGCGGCCTGGCGCTCTGCCTCGCCCTGCTCTGCTTTCCATTCCGCGCGGGTCAGCCGGCGCCGTTGGGGGCCAAGCCGGGTCAGGCCGTGGTGCGCTGAAACTTCCCGATGAAAATCGGCCTGCCACTGGCGCATCGCGTCTTTGTAGGCTTTATTTTGGTCGCCTTTTTTCGCTCCGGCGGCCTTGGCTGCCGCTGCGGCAGCCCGGCCTGGGTGGAGCACGTCGAAGCGCTCTCCCGCTTGGGGGATCAAATAGTAGTGGATGTGTTTGTGGGGCTCGTCGTGATGCTCAACGACCGACAGTAGCCGGTTTCCGTGTTTAGCCAGAAGCCATGAGATGGAGGAGTCGCGATAAGCCTCCCACTCCTCCGGGGAGCGCTCCGACGGCCAGGTGATGACCCCCGCGCCAAGGCAAAGGCCATCTTTGCGCAGCGCGTGGCCGCGTGAGTCTTTTGCATGCTCTGCCCAGACGGCAGCCTGCTGGGCCGCCTCGCTGGGCATGCAGCCGTAAAGCAAAGTAGGAGGCTGTGGGGATGGGACATGGTCGCAGGCCCCCTCTTGCCTCTCGGCCTCGGCAGCGATGGTGTAAATGGAGTGTCCACCGGCTTTGCCTGCCCCGGCTACCCGGGCATAACTTTCCAGGTGGTGAAACTGGTAACCCGCCATGTTTTTTACCTCCGGAGGACCGACGCTTCTGGAGCGCAGCGCAAGAAGCATAGTCGGTCACTATGCTTCTAAAAAAGCTGCCACAACGTGGTACAGCGCCATGCTCTCAAAAAGGCAGCCGGGACATGCTGCCAGGACCTACCGCGGCGAAGGACCATCCCCAGCCCCTGGCGCACCTGGGCCCGGGCCGGGGGGCTTGCCACCGCCCTTGCCACCACCAGGCCGGGCGCCGCCGCCGCGACCAACGCCAGCCACCACATTCGTGGCGCGGTTCTCCACATCTTTTTCTTCGCCCCCGCCCAGGCGGCCGGCATGGCCGCCGACCCATGCCAGAACCTCAGCCGGAAGGTGGTGGATCAAGGAGAAGGCCTTGGAACAAATCTGCCAGGCGAGGTAGGCAAAC
>JAJZSH010000227.1 GCA_021822005.1 Deltaproteobacteria bacterium
AGGCGAAGGGTGCGGCCGCCTTGGGCGGCTCACGGTTTTGCCGGCGCCTTCGCCGTTAACACTGCTGAGGCGCTCACCCAATAAGCCACCGGCTTTGCCGGTGGTAATTTAACTATTGTCCGTTTTGGAATAGAATTGGAATAACCCGGACGGTGGATATTTTTCCGGTTAAGAACCGGCTTTTTTGCTTTCCACATAATGGGCCGCGGCCAGGGCCGCGGTGCAGCCATCCGCTGCGGCAGTGACGATCTGCTTGGCGTATTTTTCCTTCAGATCGCCAATGGCAAAGATGCCCGGAGTGTTGGTTTCGCATTTGTCATCGGCAATCACATAGCCGTTGGCATTCATCCTGGTGCCCGCCGGAACCAGGGAATTGTTCGGTTCAAAACCGATAAAGACGAATACCCCGTCGGTGGCAAGGGTGGAGGTTGCTCCATCCTGGGTATTCCGGGTGATCACCCCGTTCACCCCCTGGGCATCCGCCTGGATCTCCGCAAGCACCGTGTTCCAGAGCACGGTGATCCGTTTTTCATGCAGCACCCTTTTCTGGAGGATCATCCCGGCCCGGAAGGCGTCCCGGCGATGGGCGACATACACCCGCCTGGCGAGTTTGGCCAGATACAGGGATTCCTCCAGGGCGCTGTCGCCTCCGCCCACCACCACCACGGTTTTGTCGCGGAAAAAGAAGCCATCGCACACGGCGCAGTAGGAAACCCCCCGGCCATAATACTGGTCTTCCCCCGGGATGCCCAGCTTTTTGGGGCTGCCGCCGGTGGCAAGAATAACCGCGTGGGTTGCCAGTGTCTCGCCGTTATCAAGAGTGACGGTGTGGTGGCCGAGCCCCGGTTCAACACCAACAACCTCGCGGTTCATCACCTCAAGGCCATAGGCGGCGGCATGCTGGGAAAATTTCATGGCCAGTTCCGAGCCGCTGATCTTTTCGGTGCCGGGCCAGTTCTCCACCTCGTCGGTATTGTTCAGCTGGCCGCCGGGGATGCCTTTTTCGATGAGCACCGTTTTGAGCGCGGCCCGCTGGGCATAGATACCTGCGGTGTAGCCGCCTGGGCCGCCGCCGATAATGATAAGGTCATGGGGTATTGTTTCGGTCATGGGAGAATCCTGTGGGAAGGCGAGGATGTTGGGGAAGGTGATTTTTTTTACTATACACTACACTAAAAGAAGAAGATCGCGGAAACAGATTCGGAGCAGGACAGGCAAAACTTGCTGATCCTCTGATTATCAGGTAAACAATTTTATGAGTATGCCAGCCAGTGAACGGGCTTCACGGGGTGGATCATGCAAGTATTCCGCTGTTGTTTGCCTTGTCTGGATGCGTTTTCTTTTTCCTCAGATCATGGAGGTTGCTTCGATGCAGTATCGAACGCGCCGGATCATGGCTATCGCCATGGGATTTTTCCTGATTATGGCCCTGCTCTGGGTCCAGTTTGCCAGGCCAGCGTTTTTGGGCGATCTGCCCCAGCGGCTGGAGCTGATCGCTTTCGATCTCCGTCTGAAAGCGATCAGCTGGCCCGCTACTCTAGAATCTGCGCCCAAGGTGGTTATCGTTGACATTGACGAACGTTCCCTGGGCAAGCATGGGCGCTGGCCGTGGTCACGGGCCAAGATCGCGGATATGGTCGAACGGCTTACCTTGGCTGGCACTGCGGTGATCGCCTTTGACGTGATGTTTTCCGAGCCTGAACTGAATCCCGCCGTTGAAGTGATAACCGGCCTGAAAAAGCAGGGAGGAGACAATGGGCTCCTTGCCATGCAGCTTTCCCGGTTCGAAGAAAAATTCGACCATGACCGTCGCTTTGCCGGGGCGCTGAACGCCAGGGAAGTCATCCTTGGATACACCTTTCACCCACGCGAGTTGCAACAGGTCGGGATGTTGCCCCGTCCGCTCGTGGTCATCAATCCGCAGGTCATCCCTGGGTCATCCCTTGTTGCCATGCGGGGATACACGGCCAATCTGCCTGTACTCGCCGAAGCTGCTCTGGGCAGCGGCTTTTTCAGTCTGGTGCCGGACATTGATGGCGTGGTGCGGCGCGCTCCTCTGGTAGCCCGGTATAATGGTCAGCTTTATTCTTCATTGGCGCTGGAGGCATTACGGCATTTTCTCCTGGTGGATTCGATCACCCTGCACACCAGCCGGATCAATGATCTGGAAACCGTGGAGGCCATTGAGCTTGATGGGTTTGCCAGTATTCCCACCGATGCCCAAGGGCAGATGATCGTGCCGTACCTCGGCCCCAAGGGCAGCTTTCCTTATGTCTCCGCCAGCGAGGTACTGGCGGGCTCCGTGCCCCCTGGCCAGCTGGAAGGCGCCATAGTCCTGGTAGGAACCACGGCGCCGGGCCTCTTTGATCTGCGAGTGGCCCCGGTACAGGCTGTATATCCCGGGGTGGAGATCCAGGCCAATCTGATTGACGCCATTCTTGCCAAGCGTTTTCTGGTGCGCCCTGCCTGGGCCCATGGCGCGGATTTCGTGGTGACCGTTGCCGCCGGTCTGGCTCTTGCCTTGGCCTTGCCCTTTTTTGCCCCGCTCTGGCAGATGCTCTGGACTTTTGCGGTAGTTGCCGCGCTGGTGCTGGGCAATCTTGTTCTCTGGAAGCAGGGGCTGGTGCTGTCACTGGCAATGCCTCTGATCCTGACCTCGCTGCTCGCCACCTGCAACCTCGCTTACGGTTTTCTGGTTGAATCCCGCTCGCGGCGTCAGCTCAAGGGGATGTTCGGCCAGTACGTGCCGCCCCAGATCGTGCAGGAGATGAGCGAAAATCCGCAGAAGTACAGCTTTGAGGGAGAAACCCGTGAGCTGACCGTGCTGTTCGCCGACATCCGCGGGTTCACCACCCTGTCGGAAACCCTTGCCGCTGGTGATCTCAAGAAACTGCTCAACCGCTACTTTACGCCCATGACCCGGATCATCTTTGAAACGCGCGGCACCATCGACAAGTATGTGGGGGATCAGATCATGGCCTTCTGGGGCGCGCCGGTTGCGGATGCGCAGCACGCGGTGCAGGCAATCGAGGCGGCCCTGCGCATGCTGGCTGAAACCGAGCGACTCAGCCGGGAGTTTGTTGCCGAGGGACTGCCGCGTATCGCCATCGGCATCGGAATCAATACCGGTTCAATGAACGTGGGAGACATGGGTTCGGAGTTCCGCCGGGCCTATACGGTGCTGGGAGACGCGGTAAACCTCGGCGCCAGGCTGGAGGGGACGACCAAGTACTACCGGGTTGGCTTGGTTGTTGGGGAAGCAACCAGAAACGCGGCTGGCGACGCCTTTGTTTTTCGTGAGCTTGATCTGGTGCGGGTGAAGGGGAAGGCTCAGGCCATCCGGGTCTATGAGCCGGTCTGCCGGAAAGGCGGGGCGGAGGAAGTATTGCTGCGGGAGCTTGCCGACTACCATCGGATATTGTCCGACTTCCGGGCCCGCCGCTGGGAGGAGGCGCGGGCCGGGTTCACCAGGCTGCGGGACGCCGCCCCGGACCGGCGCCTGTATGGAATCTATCTTGAACGGATCGAGGCGCTCGCCGCCGATGATCCGGGAGAGGGCTGGGACGGGGCGTATGAACGCACGGAGAAGTAAGGGCCTTTGCCGCGCCAAAGGCACTGTTGTCATCCCGGCCTGTCCCCCGCAGGAGCGAGCTTGCTCGCGAAAACAAGCCGGGACAAAAGTTCGCGAGCAAGCTCGCTCCTGCCAAACCAGGGTCAAGGAGCGGCTTCAGCCGCGATAAGTATCATCCGCTTTGTCTATTTTAAACCCCGGAGCAATAGGGCTTTGGCCGGGGTGATGACGATTCGGCACCCTCCGCTACTGGCATTGCACCGCGCGGGTGGTTGGGGGCTGGGCCGGAATCTCGAATCCTTCCTTTGCTCCCTGTCCAGACTGTTCTCCTTGCCCGGCCTGCCCTGATTGTCCTGTTTTTTCAGATTGTTTTTCCTGCCCGCCGGCTTGTTTCTGTTCCGGCTTCTCTCCCTGATCACCCTGTTTTTCTGAGGCAGGGGCGCTCTTGTCTTTGCTTTCCGTGCCTTTCTGTGGCGCCAGGCCCCCTCGCAGGGATGGGTCCATGGTCAGAATCGGCGGCGGCTCCGGCAGGCGGACAGTCACCCTGGCCGGGGTGGTGAAGCCGTACTGGCCAGGGCCGAACTGCTGGGTTCCCACCACGGTCTGGCCGACATTGGTGGCGGTATAGAGACCGTCCGGTGGGGCGCTGACCCCGATGTTGGTGAGATCCAGACAGTCCCCCGCGCAGAAGCGGCCCTCGTGGTCGGTGCCGCGGATGCCGATGGTGGCCACCGGAGTCTCGATCCGGACCTTGTCCTTGTTGGCCTGGCCGATGGCGCCGGTGACGGAACGGAAGCCGCCCTTGACCAGGGAGAATGTACTTTCATCCTGCTGGGTGTTGCCGGTGTGCTTGTAAGAGTCGATCACGAAGCGGGTGGAGGGCCGCAGGAAGATTATGCCTTCGTCGCTGAAGACGATGCGCACCCGGGAGTTGGGGCCGGTGCTGATGATGTCGCCGCTAAAGACCGGTCCATCCTTGGCCAGGGTGCGGATGGCGCCGTCCGCTCCGGCCCCGGTCACTTGGCCGGCCACGGCGTCGACCTTGCCTGCGGGTTGGGCCGCCCGAGCCATCCCGGGGAAGGAGACCGGCAACAGGGCAAGGGTAAGGGCGATGAGGCTGAGCCGAAAAAGTCTCTGCAGGGCGATGGGGGTTTTCCTGGTTTTCATCATTTGCACACCATGTTTTGACCGGCGATTCCACCGCCGCCGAGATCGAAGATCGGCTGTCGGGCCAGGGGAAGATCTTGCGATGTTTTGTCCACGCTCACCCCTTGGGCCTTCCGCTCCCTGTCTTCTTCTTTATTATTTCCTGAAGTCCTGTTCGTGCTGGACGCAGCCTGCTGGTCGGATGATGGGGATGCAGCCGGAAGCGTGGGCGTACTGATACCCGCCCCGATGGTCTGCGTCGGAATAACCGGGGCCACGGTAACCACGGCCAGGATGGTTGCCACCACCTCTGCGGATGGTGTTTTAATCAGTGCCGGAGGTAAAACCGCAGTGCAGCCTGGTGCGGTTGGGTTGGTGATACAGGTGCTAAGGGACGGTAATACCGCAGTACAACCCGGCGCGGTGGGGGTCGCGGAACAGGTTGCGATGGTCGGCAGGACAGCGGTGCAACCGGGCAGGGTTGGGTTGGTGGCGCAGTCTGCCAGGGGCGGCAGGACAGCGGTGCAGCCCAGGGCGGTCGGGTTGGCGGTACAGGTGTCGATGGTTGGCAGAACGGCAGTGCAGCCAGGAGCCGTGGGGGTTGCGGTACAGGTTGCAATGGTAGGCAATACCGCAGTGCAACCCGGAAGAGCAGGGTTGGTGGTGCAGCCTGCCAGGGGCGGCAGGACAGCGGCGCAGCCAGGAGC
>JAJZSH010000228.1 GCA_021822005.1 Deltaproteobacteria bacterium
CGTAGGAGGCTGGCACCGCCTTGTCCCGCTGGAGCCAGAAGAGCAGGATCGCTTCAAGGAAGTTGACGATCAGGTTGCTCGACTCCACATGGCTCTGCTTGCGGAGGAAGTGGATGAGCAGGTCCTTGCGCTTGCGGATCTCGTCGAGGTCGGTGGAGACGTCGCGCAGGAGCCCTTCCGCCCCGATTTCATTGAAAAAGACCGGCATCAGCTTGGCGAACTGCTTGGCCAGGTTGTAGATCGGCTCGATGGGGTGATTGAGGAGTTCGCTCACGTCGCGCTGGAAAAGGTCGGTATCCTTGACGCAGGTGCCCGAGAGCTTGAGGTTGATGATGAGCGCCGAAAAGAGGGTGGAGCACCACTTGGGCTCCTGCTCTACCAGGCTGAGCCAGGCCCGGATGTTGGCCAGGTGCGCCGGGTTGGCGATGGGCTGCCACTCCTCGTTCACGCCGGTGAAGTTGGCGTACTGGAAGCCGAAGCGCACCGTCTCCCAGAGGAAGGTCTCCACCAGCCGGGAATTGCCACGCTGGAAGACCTCGGAGCCGATGACCTGGATGCACTGGAGCGAGGTGTGCGGATATTTGCGGACATTGGCCTTGAGCAGCGCCAGGGTGGTGAGCAGGAAGCGCTCGATCTCCTCGAAGGTCTGCTGGCGGATGAGCTGGACCAGGCTGCGGTTGATCTCGCGCAGGGTCTCCTCGTGGATCAGCGCCAGCCCCTTGGTGTCCATGATGCGGAAGAGGAAGAGGAGCTTACGATTCTCGGCAAAGCGGTCGGCGGAAGCGGCCTCGGCGCCTCGCTCCCGTAACTGTTCCGGGATCTCCTTGTAGAGCCGGACGATCTCCATGTGCGACGGCAGCGTGAGCAGTTGCCGGAGCGGCTCGGCGCCGCCATTCGGCACAATGGCGGCCACGGTATCGCGGTGTTCGCGGATCTGCTGGTGGGAGATGGCGGCAAAGAGCTTGCCTGCCCGCCACCCTTCGCAGAGGCCGCCGCATTCGGCCACAAACCAGGGCAGCGGGTCTTCCTCGGAGAGCCAGTAGGTGTAGTTGAGCAGCAGCACCCGGTGTACCACCCGGGTAAGCGAGGCGAGATCGAGCCCGGGCATCGTCTCGGCCGTGGCCATGAACTGGGCCGCGATCTTGCGCATCGGGTGGTGGCCCTGGGCGATGTGCAGGAGCAGGTCGTCGTCCAGGGCGGCGATGCCGTCGAAGCAACGGGCGAGCGCCGCATTGTGGCGCGCAAGGCCGTCGCTGTCGAGGCTCATCACCAGCTTGTCGAGATAGGCGAGCAGCCCTTCGGCGCCGTAATGGAGCAGGGCCTCGTTCTTGGCCGAGTCGGAGATCGCCGCAAGGAACAGGGCGCAGAAGCGCTCCGCCGCCACCGGCCCGTCCGGGTGGCGGCGGTAGTGGTCGAGGTTCTTGAGGACAAAGGAGCGGAGCTTGGGCAGGATCAGCTTCCAGTTGCGGAACGGATGGCTGATTTCGAGCAGCAGCTCGTGCAGGGCATCGTGGATGCCCTTGTAGTTGGCCACCGCGGCCAGCAATATCTCGTACTCCGGGGCAATGACCACCTCCCCCACCGCGGTTTCCAGCAGGTTGGCGCGCAGGGCGTCGGAGTCAAGGGGCGGCGTGGGTTCGGTGGTCATGGCTGTTTCTTCAATAGGGTAATGACGGGTTTAATGTGGTAATAAGTGGCCAGATTTTACCACATTAGATTTGTCTATTACCGCTTTAAGTCGCCGCCATCTCGCATACTTCCCTTTGCTCAAGTTCTCGATTTTCCCTTCTTTCTTGAGTTTGACAAGGACATGGCGAATCAGATCCCTGCTCACCATGGGGCATGCGCGCTCCAGGTCTGCGATGCTGAAATCGATGAGCATTCCGTCAATCGCATTCAGAACCATATCGGTCTTGCTCCCTGCGCCGGAAGAAATACGGCCAAAGCGCCCTTCAAACTCTCGATAGCCGGCCAAAAGGGTGGATAACAGGTATTCCGTCCAGGGAAGCACGTCGTGTGTTCCCTCATGCCAACCCAGGGAAGAGGCATACAGGGTATCGTAATAGGATTCTTTTGACTGCTCGATGACCCGTTCAAGGCTGATGTAGCGGCCCACTTCGTAGCCGTTGTGATAAAGCAACAGCACCGTCAGCAGCCGAGCCATGCGACCGTTGCCATCCAA
This sequence comes from Deltaproteobacteria bacterium, assembly GCA_021822005.1. Classification (GTDB taxonomy): domain Bacteria; phylum Desulfobacterota; class Desulfobulbia; order Desulfobulbales; family Desulfurivibrionaceae; genus Thiovibrio. The sequence continues at coordinate 2,183 of JAJZSH010000228.1, forward strand.
GAAGGGATGAATGCAGAGAAAGTCGAGAACATAAAACGAGATGAGGAACAGCGGGTCCCACACCTGATCTCTTGTCAGTTCGTTGTAGCGCTCATGGAGAAGCCGCATATATTCTGCGGTCTGGTGCGGCGCGACCGGTACGAAGCGGACTTGTTTACTACCGTCAGGCAGGGTCTCGGTGATCTCGTTGGTGGTCGATTTCCAGCGGCCACCTTCCTTGCCCGAATATTTCATCAGGTCACGGTGGAGTTGCAAGACGATGTTGTCGGTAAAAGGAATGCGGCCGGAATTGACGTGGATGGTGCTCAGTACGTCGCAATACCCAGCGATCTCGGCCTCCGAGCGGTTGGTCGGGGTGGTTTTCTCTGCCACCAGCGCCCGCAAACGCTTTTCGTCGGCCACGATTCCCTCCAGGCGATTGGAGGATTCGGTGCTCTGGATCATGGCCACCTGACGAAGGTTTTCCAGCATCTCCGGCGCTTGCTGTTGGTACAGCTCCTGTTTTCCCTTGTACTCGCCAAGCTGGCGGATGGTCGTGATGAGGCGTTGGGGAATAACAATTTTTTCAAGATAGGCTGAGGCAAAGGATTTCAAGGTCAGCATTCCTGGCTAATATCATTTCTGAAACGATTGGTTCTTTGCGTAGACGTCATGGCCACCTCCCCCACCGCGGTTTCCAGCAGGTTGGCGCGCAGGGCGTCGGAGTCAAGCGGCGGCGGGGTGGGTTCGGAAGGCATAAGGCGTCAAGCCCTGTGTGGAGGGGTAGAGGCTTTCTTGATGTCCTTTTTTGCCTTTTCCCAAGGGATAACCGTCCCCTCTTCCAGCTCTTTGACACTTTGGCGCAGTTGGGCCATCAAATTCGGGTCGTTCAATATCTCAAGCGTTTCCCGGGGAGCGGCCCGTTGTTTTCGCGATTTCATTTGCATCATCCTTTGACTTCGTTCAACAGGTCGGGATGGCGGTCAAGCACCTTGAGCAGCTTTACCAGCGCCAGGGGCGGTTTGGTCTTGCCGGTCTCGTAGCGCGAGAAGGCATTGATGCCGCCGCCGAAAATCTCGGCTGCCTGCCGCTGGTCCAGAGAGAGCTTTTTGCGGACCTTGGCGATGAACCCGGGATCGACGATGGAGGCATTCACCTGCTTGTTGAACTCCAGCATCGCGGCGCTGGTGCGCGCCGAGTCCGCCGAATCGAGAACAACCTCATCGCAGGCCGGGCAGAAGTCTCCGGTCACCGAGGGGAGGGTGGTCGTTTCGCCCTTGTAGGTATAGGGCAGGTCGCGGGTGTCGTGCACCAGTTCCGCCGCCGCGCAGGATGGACATTTCATGGTCACAACTCCTTGAAGGACACGATGAGCACGTCGTCAATGACCGTGAGTTTCAGGTAGACCTCTCCGGCTGGCGTGGTGGGTCGGTAGACGTCCTGCCAGACCATGTGGTCGGCGTGCGTGGTCATGCTCTTGTGGAAGTCGGCTGTAGTCAGGTTCATAACGACGCCGACGATCCCCTCAAAGTCGAACCCCAGCGCTGCGCCGCCTTCCAAGGCCGACATGGTTGAACGCACCCTGCCTGCCACGACCATGGCCTTGACGACCGAGAGGGGGCAGTGAGGGGTTCTCTTTTCCACAAAGATAACCTAGTTGGTTAAATTTGGCAAGTAGGTTAATGGGCGGTGACGGTCAACTCAGGAGGTCCTTTTTGATCCGCTCGAACTCCTCCTGGCTGATTTCGCCCTTGGCATAGCGCTTCTTGAGGATGTCGAGGGCAGACTCCTGGCCCTGGCCGCCCCGCCGCCCGAAGAGCAGCAAGAGCACCGCGATCACGATGAGCAGCAGGAAGAAAGGCATCATGAGCGGGAACATCCCCCAACCGCCACCCCACCAGTAATGTCCAGAGCCCATGGGTGTTCTCCTTTATTGAAAATAAGCCTATCCCCGAAACGGGTGTTGGAATAATGGTAATTGAGAGCCGGACAGCTCAAGATCGATCTCCGCCGTTGTTACCCTCATGCTTTCGATTCGCAGCAGATCATTCGCGATAGCTGGCTGAAAGTACTCAAGCAATCGACTGCTTGGGGATCGCCTTTCCTCATTTTCCATTTCTTCTGCCTCAACCATGAGCAGTACAAGCTCCGCTTGAACTTTTTTTGCCTGGCGATAGAGCCAGATTTTTGTGAGCATTACATACAAGCGATCTGCATTAAGCATCACAGATGGACTGCGTGGACGAATAGTCTCGATGAAACGCTCACGAGAATCGCTTTTTACGTAAGCATCGAAAACAATGCGGCGATCCATTATTGGATCGATGCCTTGAAATGATGATGAAAACTCGGCGTTCAGGATGCGCTCGGATTGGGGAATTTGTATGGAGTCTAAGTACCGCCGAATTGCTACCGATTCAGCCGCTCGAAAGCGTTTATATTTTTGGTGAACCGGTTGGCGAGATTCAGCGGAAGATTCGAGAGCGACAGGCGTTTGGGGTTCTGGCTCTTCTTCTTTGGCATCTGGTTCTGCGGCAGGAACGACTCCCAGTAGTTTTGCCCAAGCCTCTGGAGGCGCATTAAATGTATTATTGACTTGGCTTTGTTGAATATTGGAAACCAAAGTCACAAGTTGAGCACGAAGTTCGCGGTTGTCCTCGCGCAGAATCTGCTGAGACGCTTTTTCCTCTGATACTTTCCGCCGCAAGGAAAGAATTGAGCCGAACGCCAGATTGTCAAAAAGTTCGGAAAGGGACAGCAAAACGACGAGGGCAAGTAATGCCAGTAGGCCGGCCGAAATCTCGAATGGCGGATCTCGCCAAAAGAAATTGAAAAACCCCAAGGCACAAAGCGCCAAGACAAGGCCAACAATAAGGGCTCTGACAAAGGTGTTCGGCTTTTGTTGCTCCATAAGAGTCCCTTCTTACAGCGCCTTCTGGCTGTCCATGAGCATGATGAGGTCGAGCACCCGGTTGGAGTAGCCCCACTCGTTGTCGTACCAGGAGAGGATTTTGACCGACGAGCCGATCACCTTGGTGGACTGGGCATCCACCACCGAGGAGTGCGGGTTGCCCTGGTAGTCGATGGAAACCAGCGGTTCGTCGGAGTAGCCTAAGTAACGGCCGGCGGCCTCCTTGAGCGCTGCGTTCACCTCGGGCACCGAGGTCTCCTTTTCCACCTCCATCACCAC
>JAJZSH010000229.1 GCA_021822005.1 Deltaproteobacteria bacterium
TGGACTTTTTTTTTGCCAACTCGGCCGCCTTGGCTTTTTTTTCGGCAGCCTCATCACCGGCTATGCGCATCGTCCGCGGAGGGGCCTTGTCCACTTTGGCATCGCACGCCTCGTGCACCTCGGCCGGGCAGTCAGCGACCTCCCAGCAGGGTGCCAGGGCGAGCAGCCGTTTCAACCCCGGGATGCTGATCCCCTGGTCATGAATCATGGAGCGGAGGCAACTCACCCACTTGATGTCATTGGGTGAATAGAGCCGCCTGGTTCCATGCTGCGCCGGTTCGATCAACCCCTCTTCCTCGTAAATCCGGAGGGTACGGGGGTGGACATCCAACAGCTTGGCAGCCACACCAATGGGATAGATCGGCAGGTCGGGCCGCAAGGGCTGGATGGCGGTCTTTTTCTTGGCCACCATGTCCTTTCTCCTTATGGTTTAGTGATCCTCGGAGAGATGCCCCTTGAAGAGCCGCTCACCCATCAGGAAGCCCATGACACAGAGCGAGATCCCGCCCAGGGTGACCATCACCTCATGGAGCGATGGCGCATAGGAGAAGAGTTCCGGCAGGTCGTTCACGCCCATGCCGTGGTAATAAGGCACAATCTGGCCGACCACCACCAGGTCGTAGCGCATGAAGAAGATGCCGACGATCTGCGCCGCCGCGGCGACGTAGAGCAGTTGCAGGTTCTTGGCGCGGGCCAGCAGGATCAGGGCAAAGGGGATCACCAGACCGAGCATGACCTCACCCACCCAGAAGTTCACCGAATAGGGGCCATTGACCAGGGCCATCATTGCCTCGTACTTGCCTGGCGGCTGGCCCGAGATACCGGAGATCATCTTCCAGGTGGTAAAGAACATGATGACCGCGGTGAGGGTGGCACCGAGCTTGGCGGTCGAGCGCAGCGAATTCCGGAGGCTCTCGCTCATCTGCCAGCCATTGACACGGTAACCGGTCCGGAAAAAGAAGAGTACTGCGGCGCAGCCGCTCATCATCGCCGAGGTGATGAAGTAGATCGGCATATACGGGCCATGCCAGAATTCGCGGCCGGCCAGCAGACCGAAAACGGCACCCAGGTTGCTGTGGGCGGCCACACCGGAGATGACGCCCAACAGACCGAACATGCCGGCGATCTTGTGCTTGTCCATCTGCAGAAGCGCGAACTCGATCACCATAAAGAAGAGGTAGGCGCCGTACAGGGTACCCATCCACCAGATATTGGAGGTGGGGTTGGGGGAGAGCATGTTGTAGATCGGCATGCGCCACGGGTTCTCGATCTCGAAACCGATAACGTAAAAACCGGAGATGATGGTAACGATGGCCAGAAAGACGGAACGCTTGGCGATCGGCTTGAACGCCTCCACGCCAAAAACGTGGCCGATGGAGGAGACCAGACAGAGGCCGGTCGAGGTAACGACGAAAAAGACATAGGCGGCGATCAGCAACCCCCAGGGAATTTCCCGGGTGACGCCGTAGGTGTGTTCGTGGCCGACCAGCATGGCATGGAGGCCGAAGGCAACGCCGGCAGCGGCAAAGAGACCGCTCACCGCAACGGCAATGTTGTAGGCACGGGATGAACTGACCGCAAGGCCATCCTGCGGCAGCACATTCGAGAGCAGATTATTCATGGGGCAACTCCTCTTTTGTTAAACCTCGATCAAAGGTCGGCACCGTCACGGATGCCGCCCTTCCATTCCTCAAGTACACCAAGATCAGAATTCTTCTTCGTGCGCCCGGATCAAGGGTTTGATCTTCAGGTCAAACAAGGTATGGAGTGTTGCGCAGCCAAGCCACAAAATCAAAAAAAGTAGACCCTCCATATTGTTCTCCTCAATCAAACGACCTGTCCAACCAGGCTGTTGGTATCGATACCCTGCCAAAGATGGCGGTCCCGGACAGGGTGGTTACGCCGGCTTTCCCAGTCTGTCTCCTCCTGTGGTCACCTCCTTTTTCTGAATGGAAAATTGAAACTTTTTCGATACCCATAAGGGGTGCCACCATATATTCGATATATTCGATTTAGCAAAGCCTATTATTACAACCAATCATTGTCAAGTTTCTATTCTTTTCTGGTGCATACTTTTCCTTCAATAACAGATTACGTGCAACCGGACATCGCCAAATGAAGCCGCCACCGACATTGCAATCTTCCGTTAACCGGAAATTATAATTTCGATAAAACAATCACAAAAACAAGAGGATACTAAGAAACGGCGAGTGCCATATTTTGCAGAAATTCTGTTGCACGGCAACAAAAAAATGGTAAAAAAAATCTCCGGTCTCAGCCTGATCAGCATCAGCGAATGGGCGCAAAACAATCCCGCTGCCCATCATCCAAAAAGACGCAAAATACGCCAGCAAGCCACGCCTTTACCCTGCATCGCTGTCGCCACCATCCGCCTGCCGACAACCGCATCGTGCCTTACCCCTCCCGCGAGAGACAGGGGCCTCGACCTGTGGCCTTGCCGTTTCCCGCTGCTTCTGCCTGTTTTCACAGCCGAAAACATCCTTTCCCTTGCGGTCCGCCGGGGGCTGTGATAAAAGGTCGTCTCACCCAACCAACTACTCTCTAATGATCCGGTGACGACCACCGCAGCCCGACTGATTCCACAGTGACGACCAACATCCGGCGGTGGACCGCCACGCATCTTGCCGTTTTTCTGCTGTCGATCGCCCTCTCCTTGTCGCTCTTCATCGGGGCCACCCTCTATTTCTTCGTCTTCCTCGACATCCCGGACATCCGTGCCATCGGCGCCTACCAGCCATCGGCCACCACCTTTGTCTACGACAACCAGGACAAGATCGTGGCCCGCATCTTCCGGCAGAACCGGATCGAGGTCGGGCTCAACACCCTGCCGCCCCTGCTGTCCAAGGCCTTTGTCGCGGCGGAAGACGCGCGTTTCTATGAGCACAGCGGTGTGGACGGCTGGTCGATTCTGCGGGCGCTTTTCCACAACCTGCGGACCGGCGAGCGTGGCCAGGGCGCCAGCACCATTACCCAGCAGGTGGCCCGAGTCGTTCTGCTTTCCCCGGAAAAGACCTACACCCGCAAGATCAAGGAGGCGATCCTCGCCTTCCGCATCGACCGCGCCCTGACCAAGGACGAGATCCTCCACATCTATCTCAACGAAATCTACCTGGGCAGCGGCGCCTATGGCGTCGAGGCGGCGGCGCAGGTCTATTTCGACAAGCATGCCTCCGATCTCAACCTGGCGGAGATTTCGCTCCTGGCCGGGCTCCCCCAGGCGCCCAGCCGCTATTCGCCGTTCCGCAACTACAAGCTCGCCAAAAGCCGGCAGGCCTATGTACTGAACCGTATGGTGGAAGAGGGTTTCATCACGGCGGAAGAGGCCCGGAAGGCATACAAACGGCCGCTGCTCTGGGGGCCGACCACGACCTATGCGGCGGAGAACAACTACTTCATCCAGCATGTCCGCAACTATGTGGAGGAGCGCTACGGCGAGGAGCGCCTGATCAACGAGGGGATGCGCATCTACACCACCCTCGACCAGAAGCTCCAGAAAGAGGCGGTGGGAGCGGTGAAACACGGCGTCGCCAAATGGACGGAGCGCCACAAGGATCAGACCAACGCCACTACGCCGCAGGCGGCCCTGCTCTCCATCGAGGCGCGCACCGGCATGGTGCGGGCCATGGTCGGTGGCGCCGACTTCTCCCGCAGCCAGTACAACCGCGCCGTCCAGGCCCGGCGCCAGCCCGGTTCTGCCTTCAAACCGATCATCTACGCGGCGGCACTCAATCGCGGGATGACGCCGGAAACGGTCATCGTCGATGAACCCCTCCGCCTCCGGGGGGCAAGCGCCGGGGTCCACTGGGAGCCGAAAAACTTCGACAACAAGTACCACGGCCCCACTTCCATCCGTAATGCCCTGGTCTATTCCCGCAACATCGTCACCGTGAAAACCCTGCAGGAGATCGGCGTTGCCAACGCCATTGTCATGGCGCGCGATCTCGGCATCACCTCCCCGCTCAACACAGATCTCTCTCTGGCGCTGGGCACCTCCGAGCTGTCGATGCTGGAACTCACTGCAGCCTACGGGGTCTTTGCCACGGGCGGCGATTACCTCCGGCCGATCTTTGTCAAAAAGATCACCGACAAGGGCGGCAAGGTCCTTGAGGAGAACACCCCCGAGGCCAAGCGGGTGCTGGACCCCAAGGTGGCCTATCAGATGAATCGCATGCTGCAGGGGGTCATCGGTGAAGGGACGGCCCGGAACATCCGCAGCCTGGGAATTCCGGCGGCGGGCAAGACCGGCACCACCGACAAATACATGGATGCCTGGTTCATCGGCTATACGCCGGAACTGGTCACCGGCGTCTGGGTCGGCTTCGACCAGAAGGCCTCCCTCGGCAGGAACGAAACCGGTGCCCAGGCCGCGGCGCCGATCTGGCTTGAGTTCATGGGCACGGCCCACAAGGTCTATCAGGCGGGCGACTTTACCAAACCCGAGGGCGTGACCTTGGAGGGCGACAAAGTGCCTTCGACCACTCCTGAAGCAGGCGATCCGGAAATCATCGAAGAAAACGGAGGAGCTGCCGCCGCGCCGTGGCTTGAAAACAGCAGCCCGGCAGTCGCACCATAAAAAAAAGCCCCGGTCCTTGCGGATCCGGGGCCTACCTTCCTGCAAACGTTCACTTCGCCGCTGCGCCGCTGCCGGCTCACCGCGCTGCGCGGCTCCTCGCCGTACTCACTGTACGTCTCGTCGCTGCTCGCTCGTCAATGGGCCAAGCCCATCCACTGCCTTCGCGTTTCCATCTTCCTGAATCCGTGGCGGCTTTTCCCTGACGAGCGGGGAACTTCCTGTCGTCGCAGGACAAGGCCAGCCGTAACCACGGTTGCCTCGATTCACCCGTTGCCCTGCGGGGCGTCCGATAAGGGCGCATTCGCTGCGTTGGCAACTCGTTGATGTACCATGCCTATCATCAACATCGTCGCCGCCTTGCGCCTGCACCCTTCTCGAACGCCCACGGATTCAGGATCTTGATTGAGAAATGGAATTACGCAGCTTCCTTCTTGCGCCGCGGCATGTTCCGCAACTCATCCACGCCGTAATAGACCACGGTGAAATTCTTGACCAGGTCCTGATGCAAGGCCTCCACATCCGCCTCGTTGTCGGTGGTGATGCGGATGGAAACGCGCTTCATCCCCTGCGGCGCATCCTCGAACGAGGTGAGGATACTGATAACGCGGGTGGTGTACTTGCGCAGGGCTTCGATGACCTTGGTGACCGAGCCGGGCGCATCCGGCAGGTCGAAGACATACTGGCGGGCGCCGTCCTTGATGCCGGTGCTG
>JAJZSH010000230.1 GCA_021822005.1 Deltaproteobacteria bacterium
CGCGAATACGAGGGCCTGGCCGGCGCCGGCGGGGTCAAGGATGTGGTGCGCCAGCTCTCCGAGGCCCTGGTCCGGGCCGGTCACCGGGTCAGCGTGGCGCTGCCCCTCTACGGCTTCATGGACCCGGAACGCCTCGGTTTTGCCTCCCTGGGCCTCGCCTTTGAGGTGGCCATGAACTACGTGGGCGAGGAACGGCGCGAACTGGTGCGGGTCTTCGCCAAAACCACGGTTGACCACGGCGAGCTGACCATCTATCTGCTCGATGCCCAGCGCTATCTCGAAAAGAAGAGCGTCTATACCTACACCGCCGAGGACGAGGCGCTAAATCCCTTCCACGCTCAGGGCTCGGGCCACTACGACTACTTCGCCATGAACATCCTGCTGCAGAAAGCGGCCCTGGCCCTGATGCTGCGCCGGGGCGAAAAGCCGGATGTGATCCACTGCCATGACGGCCATGCCGCCACTTTGGCTGCCATGATCCGCGAGACCGAGGGCTATCGCCACTTTTTCAGCCAGACCCCGGCGGTGGTCACGGTGCACAACGCCGGCACCGGTTACCACCAGGAGGTGGGGGATCTGCCCTTTGCCGAGGCGATCACCGGACTGCCCCGCCGGGTGATCGACGACAACCTGCTGGAGGGCAGCTTCGACCCGCTGCTCGCCGCGGCCTGCTATGCGCCGCTCAACGCGGTGAGCGAAAACTACGCCCGCGAACTGCGGGAGACCGATGCCGACGCGCTGACCGGCATGCTCGGCCACCGGCTGCTGGCGCGGGGTATCGCGCTTGCCGGCATCACCAACGGCATCAACCCGGCGGATTTCAACCCGGAAAACCCCAAAGCCCTCGGCCTGCCCGCCGCCTTTTCCCCGCAGAAACGCGACCTGGCCGGCAAGCGCCGCTGCCGGGCTGATCTGGTGAAACGGCTAAAACAGCACGACTTTGCCGCCCTGCGCCAGACCGGCGAGCTCTCCGCCGACCTCGATCAGCCCCTTTTTACCATGATCGGCCGGCTCACCACCCAGAAGGGGGTGGACAAACTGCTCGGCGCGCTGGAAACTCTGCTGCCCCTGGACCAGAACTTCCAGGTGGTGATCCTCGGCACCGGCAGCCGCGACCTTGAGGGGGCGCTTACCGCGCTGGCGAGCCAGGAGCGCCACCACGGCCGGGTCTGCGTGCTCCAGGGCTACGAGGCCAAGTCCGCCAACCTCATCTATGCGGCGGGCGACTTCTTCCTCATCCCTTCCCAATACGAGCCCTGCGGGCTTACCGACTACATCGCCCAGCTCTTCGGCAACCTGCCGGTGGTCCACCACGTGGGCGGCCTGGTCAAGGTCAAGGACGGCGTCACCGGCTTTGCTTACCGGGATCACAATTCCGCCGCCCTCATGGGCACCATGCAGAAGGCGCTGCGGGTATTTCGGACCAGGCCGGAAAAGATTCTTGACATGCGGCAGGCCGCGGTCCAGCATATTTATGAGCACTACACCTGGGACGCGGTGCTGCACAAGTACCTCGCCCTCTACGACAAGGCCCGTAAAACCCTGCCCGCGCCATGACGAATCCGGCCTCTGCTGGCTCGGCCAGCCGCAACCGCTGGTTTGAGGAACGCCGCCACCTGTTCGTCAAGAACATGTTCAAGGGGTTCTGCACCACGCACGGCTGCCTGCGCGCCATCGCCGATAACTACACCGCCTCGGGCCGCGTTACCTTTGCCGATCTCGACACCCTGGTCGGCACCGAATCGAACCGGGGCCATCTCTGGCTCCTGAAGGACCGCTGCCACCAGCTCTGGCGCCACAGCGATCCGGAGCATGACCCGAGCGGCAGCCTGTTCGACTGGGTTGTCGGCTCCATCTTCCATGAGGCGATGAAACTCAAGGAAAACACCTACATGCTCCAATACTACGGCCCGCTGGCCGAGGCGATGAAAAAGCGGAGCAAGGCCCACACCGTGAAGTTCTGCGACGACGAGAGCCAGCGCTTCATGGCCCGCACCCGAGACGAGGTGGGCCTCCAGATGGAGAGCCTGGGCTTCATGTTCCACCGGGCCACCCTGCTCATGCGCACCCTGCTCATCGACCAGCGGGAAAACGCTCTCCTGGTCCGCCACCTCATCGAAAACCCGGGCCAGGTGGAGCAACTCTGGTCCGAACCGCTCGTCCACCTGATCGCCGACATGTTCCCCGAGGGGGCTGACCAAGCCTACTGCCTGGCGGCCCGCAGCTACCTCACCGGCGACTGGCACCAGGAGGCACACGCCGCCTATCGCCAGGCGCTCATCTTAAACCCCGCCTGCGAAGAGGCGCACCGCCACATTCACCAACTGGAGGGCCTGCTCCGGCTGCGCCCCTCCGCCGCACCTGCCCTGACCGCCTGAACCGCCGGGGAAAAACCCCATCACCTTTAAGGAGGGAGGACCGCCATGGCTATTCGGATCGGCATCAACGGATTCGGCCGCATCGGCCGCAATATCTTCCGCGCCATCGACAAGGACGCCACCTTCAAGGATCTGGAGATCGTGGCCATCAACGATCTCACCAATCCCGCCACCCTGGCCCATCTGCTCAAGTACGACTCGGTGATGGGGCCGTACGGCAAGGAGGTTACGGCCGGCGAGGCGGACCTCACCGTGGCGGGCACCAAGGTAAAGATCACCAGCCACCGCAACCCGGCGGACATCCCCTGGGGCGAGATGGGGGTGGACTATGTCATCGAATCCACCGGGCTCTTCACCACCGACGAGAAGGCCCAGGCCCACCTCGACGCCGGCGCCAGGAAGGTGGTGATCTCCGCGCCGGCCAAGGGTAAGGTCAAGACCATCGTCATGGGAGTCAACGAGGACGACTACGACCCGCTGGAGGACCACATCGTCTCCAATGCCTCCTGCACCACCAACTGCCTGGCGCCGGTGGCCAAGGTGATCCTCGACCGCTTCGGCATCAAGAGCGGTCTCATGACCACGATACACGCCTACACCAACGACCAGCGCATCCTCGACTTTCCCCACGGCGATCTGCGCCGGGCGCGGGCCGCGGCCCTGTCGATGATCCCCACCAAGACCGGGGCGGCGGCCGCGGTCGCCCTGGTGCTGCCGGCCTTGAAGGGCAAGTTCGACGGCCTGGCGGTGCGGGTGCCCACCCCCAATGTCTCGCTGGTGGACGTGGTGATGGAGGTGGAAAAGGAGACCTCGGTGCCCGAGGTGAACGCAGCGCTCAAGGAGGCCGCCGGCCGTTACTTAGGCTACTCCGACGAACCGCTGGTTTCCATCGACTACCAGGGCAATCCCCACTCCTCGGTGGTGGATGCCCAGTCCACCAAGGTGATCGGCACCGCGGTCAAGGTGCTCTCCTGGTACGACAACGAATGGGGCTACTCCAACCGGGTGCTCGACCTCATTATGCTGATGGACAGCCAGAAGGCGTTGTGATGTGATGCACACCCCAGACTTAGAAAAATTACGGCGTCTTTCGCTTATAATAGCCCTTGTAACCCTGACCTATTCGCTAAGGGGGGTCTCGCTGACACCGGGCCAACACATTTCTTTCTTGGGTATTCCCCTTACGATATTAAGGCCGAATTTATTGCCAATCAGTTTACTCATGGCTTCAGTCTTCACAACGATACGTTTTTACTTCTATGGATTCATGCTCAAATCCGCAGGGCCGAGACCTTTCGATATTTCCCACCCTGCATAGAAAAAGGAGAAACACCATGGGACCTGGACATTACTGGTGGGGCGGTGGTTGGGGGATGTTTCCCCTCATGATGCCGTTTTTCATGATAGTCATCGTGGTCGCGGTGCTCTCTCTTCTCTTCGGCCGCCAGGGCCGAGGTGTCCGGAACACACAAGGACTGGTTAACTCTTCATTGCGAATGGCGACACCATGTTAAATTTTGTGAACAAGGTCGAACAGATCACGCTTAATCTGCTCATGTTGTTTCTGCTCTTTTCCGTTGTGCTCGGAACCGCGCACCTGGGAAACACCATACTCGTAGAAATACTAGAGGCTCCTTATTTTCTCATTGAGTCAAAGGTGTTATTCAAGTCATTCAGCCTTTTTTTGGTTATCTTGATCGGCATGGAGCTGCTACGACTGGTTAAACATAGCATTGTCAGTAATGATATCGACCTCAGATTGGTTCTTGAGGTAGCAACGATCGCGCTCTGTAATAAAATCATCACGCTTGACATCCATGGCATGGATTGGACAACCATGCTTGGTATCGCAGCAATTCTTGCCTCTGTTTCCTGTACATATTTTGTCGTGATGAAAAACATTCCCCAAAAGTCATAAGGAGAAAACCAATGGGATCAGGACATTATTGGTGGGGTGGTGGTTGGGGGATGTTTCCCCTCATGATGCCGTTTTTCATGATACTCATCGTGGTCGCGGTGCTCTATCTGCTCTTCGGGCGCCGGGGCGGCCAAGGCCCGGAGTCCGCCATGGATATCCTCAAGAAACGCTACGCCAAGGGCGAAATCACGAAGGAAGAATTCGAGCAGATCAAAAAGGACCTCCTGAGTTGAGCGACCCTGCCCATTGACAAAAAGAGCGCCTAGCTGTACTTTTATTGGTACAGGAGGACCACCATGACTCGAACCATCCCCATAATGGAGGCGCGAAAACAGCTCACCTCCCTGCCGGAAACACTGAAACACGAAGGCGAACTCGATGTCGCGGAAATCACCCGTCGCGGCAAGCCGGTTTTGGCGGTGCTTCCGTGGGAGCTGTACGAGGCCCTTTCCGAAACCCTTGAGGTCATGGCCGACAAGGAGCTTATGGCCCAGCTCCGGCAAAGCATCAAGGAAATGGAAGAGGGAAAAACAATCCCCTGGGAAGAGGCGAAGCGGGAACTCGGGATATGAGCTGGCGGATCAGCATCACCCCGCAGGCCAAGCGGATGCTGGCCGACATCTCCGACCGCCGCATCAGGGAAAAAATCGGCGCCGTCATCAACCGCCTGGCCGAAGATCCGGAAAAACAGGGAAAGGCCATGCTCGGCGAGTTGGCCGGCTTCCGTAGCATCAGGGCTGTGGGCCAGCGTTATCGCATCCTCTATAAGATAAATGGCTTTAAAATTGTTGTGGTTGTCGTGGCAGTCGGCATTCGCCGCGAAGGAGCGAAGGACGACATTTACACCCTGGCCAAAAAACTTTTCCGGCTGGGGTTACTGGGGCGATGACTCGCAGTATCGCGTCATTAAGGAGCACCATGCCATGACGAAATTTGCCCCGTTTGACGCGGCCGATTATCTGACCGACGAAAAAACCATTGCCGAATATCTGAGCGCGGCGCT
>JAJZSH010000231.1 GCA_021822005.1 Deltaproteobacteria bacterium
TCTTTCCGGGAATCCTTGCTGGTTGCAACGGTACAGGGCGGTGTAGATCTCGTTTTTGCGGGCATCAACCACCGGGCAGATGGGCAGGGAGGAAAAGGGAAATTGGCTGGCGAGCCCGGTCAGGGTCTCCACCCCGAGGAGCGGTTTTTCCGCGGCCATGCACAACCCCTTGGCCGTGCTCAAGGAGATGCGCAGGCCCGTAAAGCTCCCGGGGCCAAGGCCGACGGCAATGGCGGCAATCCGGGGCCAGCCCAGGTCGCACTGGGCAAGGAGCCAGTGTATCCCGGCCAGCAGGCGGCGGGAGTGGGTGGTGGAGGTGTTGAGGGAATATTCGGCAAGGCAACGGTCTTCCGCGACCAGGGCCAGGCTGCCGCAGGTGGTGGCGGTTTCCAGGGCGAGAATAACGGGGGGAGCTGTGGAGGAGGGGGGCATTGCCTGCCTCAGCCCCCATTGCCGAGAAAACGGAAATCGTTGTAGAACACAAAGAGCATCAGGGAAACAAGCAGCACCAGGCCGATCATCTGGAGGCGTTCCCGGGTTTCCACGCTCAACGGCTTGCGGCGGATGGCTTCAACGGCGAAAAAGACGAGATGCCCGCCATCCAGGATGGGAATGGGGAAAAGATTCAGCACCCCGAGGCTGACGCTGAGGAGTCCGGTGAAATGCAGCAGGTTGACCCAGCCGGCCGCCATCTGCTGCCCGGCGATCTGGGCTATGCGGATGGGGCCGCCCAGTTCGCTGGCCGGGACTATCTTCTGGATGATCTTGACAATGCCCAGGAGGGTTATCTTGATCAGGGTCCAGGTGTGCAGCGCCCCGGTCTGCAGCGCCTCGCCCATGGAGATCTGGACCAGTTCGTCGGCGACCCGGATGCCGAGCATGTAGCGGGTGTCAATCACCTCGCCGAAGATGTTCTTGTCCTGTTCCATTTTCGGCTGCCCGGTAATGGTCAGGGTCTGGTCGCCCCGCCGGACAACGAGGGTCGCGGGATTTCCTCCGCTGAGCCTGATGAGGCGCGCGACATCGGTCCATTCCTGGACCGTGGCGCCATTGATGCTCAGGATAAGATCGTTTGGCGCGAGTCCGGCCTTGTCCGCCGGAGAATCCATGGTGACGGCGCCGATTCTCGCCTCATTGACCGGCTGGGAAACGCCCATGACCGCAAAGATGGAGGAAAAGAGCAGGACCGCGAAAACGAGATTGAAGAGCGGGCCGGCAAAGACCACGAGGAAGCGCTGCCAGATGGCCTTATGCGAAAAGGAAAAACGTTCCTGGCCGCTGGCCACCTCATCGGTGAGGCTTTCGCCGTACATTTTCACATAGCCGCCAAGGGGGAAGGCGCTCACCAGGTATTCGGTGTCGCCTATGGTGCGCCCAAACACCTTGGGGCCGAACCCCAGGGAAAATTTGAGAACCCGGATGCCGAACAGCTTGGCGCAGAGAAAATGACCGAGTTCGTGGATGAAGATGAGGGGGCCAAGGACGAGGATAAAGGCAAGGATAGAGTTCATAGTCTTCAGATGGTTAAGGTTGTGTGTCCGGGCGGCAGCTCCGGACTGAGAACGTCTTTGCCAAGGCGCTGCTGGGTCTGCATGCGCAGGGCTTCAATAATCGAGGCCGCCTGCATCCGGGCGGCAAGGTCGGCGTCAAGGATTGCGGTCAGGCTGGCCCCCTCTTCCCTGGGCAACCGGCTCACCGTTTCCGCAACCACCAGGGCGATTTCCGGAAAGCGGATGGCGCCGGCCAGAAAGGCCTCAACCGCCACTTCGTTGGCTGCATTGAGCACGGCAGGCAGGCTGCCCCCCCGTTTGCACACCTGATAGGCGAGTTTCAGGGCTGGAAATTTTTCAAAATCCGGGCGGGAAAAACTCAAGTCCGATGCCGAGGCCAGGTTCAGGCGCGGCAGATTCATCCGCAACCGTTCCGGATAGGACAGGGCGTAGGCAATGGGGATGCGCATGTCCGGAACACCCAGTTGGGCGACCACCGAGCCATCGAGGTATTCCACCATGGAATGGACGATGCTCTGCGGGTGGATGAGAATCTCAATGGCCTCGACTGCGATGTCAAAAAGCCAGCGGGCCTCGATGACCTCCAACCCTTTGTTCATCAGGGTGGCGGAGTCGATGGATATCTTGTTGCCCATGTCCCAGTTGGGGTGGGCCAGGGCCTGTTCCGGGGTGACCGCCCAGAGCTCACGGTCGGCAAGATTGCGGAACGGCCCGCCGGAGGCGGTGAGGATGAGCTTGCTGACATCCGCTCTTTTCCCGGCCTCCAGCGCCTGGGCAATGGCGCTGTGTTCGCTGTCAATGGGCAGCAGGGTTACTTTGCAGCGTTTTACCGCAGCCATGACCAGGTGGCCGGCCATGACCAGGGTTTCCTTGTTGGCCAGGGCGATGTTTTTCCCGGCCTCGATGGCGGCCAGGGTGGGGGTGAGCCCGGCTGCGCCGACGATGGCGGAAACAACCGTGTCCGCGCCAGGCAGGGTGGCAACGGCAACATTGCCCGCAGTACCGGTCAGTATTTTCTCAGACCAGCCGGGAGGCAGGCTCTGGGCCAGTTCGCCAGCCAGTTTTGCATCGCCGATGGAGACCTTTTCCGGATTGAAGGCCTCGATCTGCTCGCGCAACAGGCGGCCATTGGCGCCCGCGGCCAGCCCCACAATGCGGAAGCGTCCGGGAAACTGGCGGACCACCTCCAAAACATTGCGGCCGATTGAGCCTGTTGAGCCAAGCAGGGAAATGTTTTTCATGCGTTCTTCTGTTTTCTTGGAAAATAACGGTCAGCAGGATTGTTCACTTTAAACACAGTCCTGTCCCAAAATACAGCAGGTAATAGAGCACCGGCGCGGTGAGCAGCAGGGAGTCGATGCGGTCCAGCAACCCGCCGTGTCCCGGCAGGAGGCTGCCGGAATCCTTCACGCCAAAGGCCCGCTTGATGACTGATTCCGAAAGATCCCCGGCCGCGCCGAGGCAGCCCAGCAGGAGGACGATGAGGCATATCCAGAGCAGACCTTGCCCGGGCAGAAAAAAGTGCCGGACAAGCAGAGCCGCGCCAAGGCTGCCGGCCAGACCGCCGGCAAAGCCTTCCCAGGTTTTGCCGGGGCTGATGGCGGGGCAGAGCTTGTGTTTGCCAAACTTGCTGCCGGTATAGAAGGCGGCGGTGTCCGAGGCTGCGGTAACGGCGGTGAGGAGCAGCAGCCAGGCGCGGCCCTGCGGCAGGGCCATGAGCAGGACCAGGTGGGCGCTGCACAGGCCGAGGTAGAGGTAGCCAAAGCCCCCTCGGCTGATAACTTCGTAGGGCTGGGCAAGGCTGGCGTACCGGGAAAGGGTGTGGAGCAGGAGGGCGACCAGGGCAAGGCTCAGACCGCAGAGCACGCCGATGGCTTCGCCGGAATAAGCGCCGACCAGGGGCAACAGGCCGAAAAGGAGAAGGGGGACTCTGGCCCGCCGGCTGAGGGCGGGCAGGACAATGGTCAGGTATTCGGCTATTCCCACACCGGCCAGGGCGGTGATGACCAGCCAGAATAGCGGGAATGGCCCCATGAAAAGAAGGAGCAGCCAGGCAGTAAAAGCCATAGCACCGGTAATGAGTCGTTTCATGCTGATCCTGTCATAGGCCCCATCCAGCGGCGTATGATCAATTGGTGCGTGTCTGTTCCGCCTGTTCGCCTGTTGTGCCAAAACGCCGTTGCCGTTTCTGGAAGTCCAGAATGGCGGTCAGCAGATCCTGTTTTCTGAAGTCCGGCCAGAGAATTTCCGTGAAATAGAGCTCCGCATAGGATGCCTGCCACAGGAGAAAGTTGCTCAGCCGGGTTTCTCCCCCGGTGCGGATCATCAGGTCCGGGTCCGGCAAGCCCGCCGTGTACAGGTGTTGTTCCAGAACCGCCTGGTCAATCGCCTCGGGGCTCAGAGCCCCATCCAGACATTTCCGGGCGATTGCCTGCACGGCCTGGGTGATTTCACTCCTGCCGCCATAGCTCAAGGCGAGATTGAGGATCAGCCCTGAATTGCCTGCGGTTTCCCGGATCACCCGTTCCATGACCTCACGGACTTCCGCGGGGAAGCGGTCTTTCTGGCCCAGGCAGCGCAGGCTCACATTGTTGCGGACCATGGTGGCCAGCTCGCTTTCCAGAAAGGTTTTCAGCAGTCCCATGAGGGCCTGCACCTCAAGGGGCGGGCGTTTCCAGTTTTCCGTGGAAAAGGCGTACAGGGTAAGCACGCCGATGCCAAGTTCCCGGGCGGCGCGGACGATATCCTGCACGGATTCGACCCCGGCCCGGTGGCCCATGATGCGTGGTTTTCCCTGCTGCTCGGCCCAGCGGCCATTGCCATCCATAATGATGGCGATATGACGGGGCAGGGCTGCGGTGTCGGGTTTGGACATGGGAACTATCTCGGTTCTCCGACGGTTTACAGCAAACAAGCGGCGGAAGCAAGGCCGGCAAGGTCGCAAATGTTCAAGCCGTTGTAACCAGATAATATCGGTCACGTGGATAGCCAGAACGGCAGCAGCGTTAGCGGCGTAAGGAACTGTAACGAAGCAGCGCCGCTTATGCTGCTGTTAGCGGCGATAGCCAGGAAGACGCTTATTTCGTAACGGCTCCTAAACCGCCATGACCTCTTTTTCTTTTTCAGCAAGGATTTCATCGATCTGTTTGATGAACCTGTCGGTGGCGTGCTGGGCCTCCTCCTGCATCCTGAAGAAGTCGTCTTCCGGGATTTCCTTGTTGTTTTTCTGTTTTTTCAGGACATCGATGGCCTCGCGCCGCAGATTGCGAACGGCCACCCGGTGCTCCTCGCTGATTTTCTTGACGTTTTTCACCAGCTCTTTGCGCCGCTCTTCGGTGAGCTGGGGGATGCTGATCCGGATCATCTTGCCGTCGTTTGAGGGGTTGAGATCCAGGTCCGAGGAGAAGATGGCCTTTTCGATGGCGGGAAGGAGCTTGGTGTCCCAGGGCTGGATAACCAACATTCTGCTTTCCGGGATGGTCACGGCGCCGACCTGATTGAGCGGCATCGGCGAGCCGTAGGCCATTACCTTTACCCCGTCGAGCAGGGCGGTCGTAGCCCGACCGGTCCGGATCTTGGTGAGATCGCGTTTGAAGGCCTCGATGTTTGCCGTCATTTTTTCGCTCAGGCTGTCGATAATCTCATTCATTGTCCTCTCCCTGTATCAACGTGCCGATCTGTTCGCCGCAGATGGCTCTCTTCATATTGCCGGGGATATTCATGTCAAAAACCATGATGGAGGTGTTGTTGTCCATGGCCAGGGAGATTGCCGCCGAATCCATGACCT
>JAJZSH010000232.1 GCA_021822005.1 Deltaproteobacteria bacterium
CGCCTCCGTCAGATGGTGGTTGGGGGAATGCCTTTTCCAACAGAAAGAGTTCGAGCTGGCCATCCTTGAATATCAGAAGGTGATCGCCGATTATCCCAAGAGCAACAAGGCCCCGGCCGCCCTCTTTAAACAGGGGCAGGCATTTGAGAAGCTCGACGAAAAGGACACGGCCAAGATCGTTTACAACAAGCTTCTTGCCGATTACCCCAAAAGCGAACAGGTTGAAATGGCCCGGAAACGGCTGAAGGACCTGAAATAAAAAAACTGCCCCGCACAGGGGGAACCACGGCAAAACACCATAAAAAAATAGGCCTCGCAATGAAGCGAGGCCCATTTTTTTATGGTTCTGACTTCAGGAAAACTCAGGGCTTGATTCCCAGCTCCTGCTCCTTTTTGGCAATAGCCAGCCGTGTCTTGATGACGGTGTCGGAGATAAGGCTGATGGAATCAATGCCGCACTCGACCAGGAAGGTGGCGAAATCCGGAAAATCGCTGGGCGCCTGGCCGCAGATTCCGATCTTCCGGCCACGCCGTTTGGCCGTATCAATAACCATCTTGACCATGGTCTTCACCGCTTCGTTGCGCTCGTCATAGATATGGGCGACAAGATCGGAGTCCCGGTCAAGACCAAGGGTCAACTGGGTCAGGTCGTTGGAACCGATGGAGAAGCCGTCAAACACATCGGCAAAGGCATCGGCGGAGATGACGTTGCTGGGGATTTCACACATCACGTACACTTCCAGCCCGTTCTCGCCCTGGACCAGCCCGTATTCCCGCATCACCTCGATAACCTTGCGGCCCTCTTCCGGGGTCCGGCAGAAAGGCACCATCAGCTTGATGTTGGTGAGACCCATGTCGTTGCGGGCCTTGAGCAGGGCCTTGCATTCCAGCTCGAAGGCGGGCTTGTATTTGGGATCATAATAGCGGGAAGCGCCGCGCCAGCCGATCATGGGGTTGCTCTCCACCGGCTCATAGAGATGGCCGCCGATCAGGTTGGCATACTCGTTGGACTTGAAGTCGGAAAGACGGACGATGACATCCTTGGGGTAAAAACCGGCGCCGATGCGGCCCACGCCCTCGGCCAGCTTGTCGATGAAGAACTGCTTCTTGTCGTTGGGATAGGCCGTGGTTTTGGCCTCGATCTGCTGGACAATGGCCGCGATCTTGCTGTCGCCTGCGGCCTTTGCTTTCAGCTCACTGAAGTTATAGAGGGCCAAGGGATGGATGCCGATGTGGGAGTTGATGATAAATTCTTCCCGGGCAAGCCCCACACCCTCGTTGGGAATCTGCCCCTCGGAGAAAGCCTTCTCGGGGATACCGACATTCATCATGACCTTTGTTTTGGTCGCAGGCACGGTTTCAAGATCCAGCCGATCAATCTCAAACTTCAAAAGCCCTTCATAGATATGGCCGGTTTCTCCTTCGGCGCAGGAAACCGTGATCTTGTCGCCGGACTTCACCAGCTTGGAGCCGTTCCCGGTGCCAATCAGACAGGGAATACCCAGCTCACGGGAGATAATGGCGGCATGACAGGTCCGGCCGCCCCGGTTGGTGACAATGGCGGAAGCGATCTTCATGATCGGCTCCCAGTCCGGATCGGTCATGTCGGTGACCAGCACCTGCCCCTTCTTGAAATCATGGATTTGGGCCACCTTCTCAATAACATTGGCCTCACCCTGGCCGATCTTGGCGCCGACAGCCTGACCGGAAACGATGACCTTGCCCTTCTCTTTCAGGACATAGGTCTCCATGACCTTTTTCGTGTCCTGGGAGTGAACGGTTTCGGGACGGGCCTGGACGATAAAGAGTTTGCCGGTGCCGACGTTGACGCCGTCGCCGTCCTTGGCCCATTCAATATCCATGGCCTTGTTGTAATGGTCTTCGATGATACAGGCCCATCTGGCGAGCTGCAGGATTTCATCGTCATTGATCACATATTTGCCGCGCTCTTCCGGAGTGGTGCTGATATTCCTCACCGGCTCCTCGGTCTTGGGATCGTTGTCGTAGATCATCTTGATTTCTTTGCTGCCGATACGCTTGCCGACAATGGGACGCTTGCCCTGTTTGAGGGTCGGCTTGAAAACGTAAAACTCATCGGGATTGACCGCACCCTGCACCACGTTTTCTCCCAGGCCCCAGGCGCCGGTAATAAACACCGCGTCCTTGAAACCGCTTTCCGTATCGATGGAAAACAAGACCCCGGAGGAGGCGGAATCACTGCGCACCATCTTCTGCACCACGATGGAAAGATAGACGTCGAACTGGCCAAAGCCCTTGTCATGCCGGTAGGAGATGGCCCGATCGGTGAAAAGGCTGGCGAAACAGCGGCGGCATGCGTCAATCAACTGCTCCGGGCCGCGGATATTCAGATAGGTTTCCTGCTGACCGGCGAAGGAGGCATCCGGCAGATCCTCGGCGGTGGCGGAAGAACGCACGGCCACGTCAACATTGGGGCCGTACAGGGCTTCCATCTTCTGGTATGATTCAAGGACAGCCTTGCGCAGATCATCGGGGAACTCGGCGTGGCGGATAATGTTGCGCGCTTTCTCGCCGCGAGCCTGCAGATTGCGCAGATCATGGGTGTCAAGGCCCGCGAGGGCATCTTCAATGGCCTGGGCGATACCGGCGGTTTTCAGCAGATGCCGATAGGCATAGGCGGTAATGGAAAAGCCGTTTGGCACATCAACACCCTTTGAGGTAAGCTTCTGATGCATTTCACCCAAAGATGCGTTCTTGCCGCCAACCAGCGGCACATCCTCGATGCCGATATCATCAAACCAGAGAATGAAAGCCTCATCATGTTTACCCATCGTGTTCTGCTCCCCTAATTAATTATTTAAAAGTTCAGGACGTGGAACGCACTGAAAAATCCAATGATTTTGCCACCGTTATCACACCAGCAATGTATAGCGAATCTTGTCTTACGGGTCAATCGAAACCTGAGCAAACGGCTAAAAATTGGTAACTATCCAGCTTGATGCCGGAATTGAACGAAAACCACGCGATGTAACTGTCCAGCAGCGCCGCTTCGCTGCTGTCACAGATGCACGTGTCAATCGTCGGCAGAAGTGCCGACAAAGAGGCCGGCGAAGTGTGCTATTGCACATGAGCAGGCCGATGACAGCAGCGAAGCGGCGCTGCTGGACAGTTACAAAAATTGACCCGTTGCTCCGCACTTATGCGCGTAGTATAACATAATGCACCCATGCATGTATTTTTTTGTTCCTTTCCTCTCTTCCTGTGTACGCAAAGGTCTCACCATGGTCAGCCAGAACATCGAGCTCCTTTTCCACGAACATCTCTCTGCTAACAACCATGCGGCCAGCGACTACTTCGGTCTCATCAGAAAACTGGTGGGCCTGAGAAACAGCGCTCCTCCGGGCTCCCCGGACTTCCGGCAGGCAAACGAAGCCATCACCCAGGCGTATGCCCTGGTGGAAGATGAAATACGCACCAACACCAATCCCCCGACCCAGCAGGTATCCTTCGGCACCTCCGGCTGGCGGGGAATCATCGGCAAGGATTTCTCCCTGCACTCCGTCGGACAGGTTGCCCAGGCCATCGTTGCCATGTACCGCAGCCTTGATCAGGACGATTCCCTGGCCGCACCCCTGGGCGTGCGCAGTTTCGCCGAGGCGCAACAGCGGGGCGCCGTGGTTGGCTTTGACAACAGGTTCGGCGGCAGTCTCCTGGCGGAGCGGGTTATCGAGGTGTTGACCAGCAACGGCATCACCGTTCACTATGCCCATGAAGCGACAACCGGCACCCTTTCCGCCGCGGTTCTCATGGTGCAGGCGGCCTTTTCGATAAATCTCACCCCCAGCCATAACCCCCTGGAATATGCCGGTTTTAAATTCAATGCTGCGGATGCCGGTCCGGCCGCCTCGGAGGTCACCAGCCGCATCACGGAAAATGCCCGGCAACTCATCGCCGGAGGAAAAACCCCGCCTCTGGCCCCGGATACAACCCTGGTGAAGGGATGCGATGCCCTTGCCTGCTGGCGGGAGCTGATCGCCAGGGGCGCTTCCCTCCACGGCTTGGATTACCTCGGAATTATTGCGGCCTTTCATGCCGCGCCGGAGTGCGTGGTTGCTGTTGACTGCGTCCATGGCGCCAGCCGGGTGCACATGCGCTCCCTTTTTGGCAATCAGCCCTCGGACCGGCTCATTCTGTTGCGGGACCAGGCAGACCCCACCTTTGGCGGGGTCGCGCCGGAGCCGTCCTCGCAAAACATGCAGCAGGTTCTCGCCACCCTGCGGCAGAGGCCGGAGCCGCTCAAGCTCGGAGTCATCATCGACCCTGACGCCGACCGCATCCGTTTCAGCGACGGTACAATCGAGATTGACATGAACCTTTTCGGGGCCATGGCCTTTCACTATCTGCATGAGAAAAAGGGCAGGCATGGCCTGGTGGCCAAAACCGTGGCGACCAGCAATTTCGCCAATGCCATTGCCAAGGGGTTGCATGAGGAAATCTTTGAGCCAAAGGTAGGATTCAAAGAGTTCAAGCCGGTTATCGGCAAGGCCCTGGTCTGCTTCGAGGAGTCAGACGGCATCTCGGTTATCGGCCACACCCCGGAAAAAGACGCTTACATCGGCCTGATTCTCGCTCTGGACATGATGCTCACCATGAAAAAGAATCTTGGCGACTATCTGGGCGAGATTCAGGCGGAATACGGCCATTACTACCCTGCCAGGGGCGGGGTTGAGGTAAGCCGGCAGGGAAAAGCGCTGCTGGACACCCTGGCCGGACTGGAAAAATATGCGACCGGAACCGTGCTTGATATTGCCGGACAACCAAGGAAAATCACCGAGGTAATCACCATTGACGGCAGGAAGATGATCCTGGAAGACAACAGCTGGCTGATGATCCGGCCGTCCGGCACCGAGCCCAAGGTGCGCTTTTACGTCGAGGCCAGAAGCGAATCTGGCAAGGATGGCCTGTTTGCCGCAGCCAAGGTAATGCTCAACGAGATCGGGCTGTTGTGAAGGCACGGCGCATGACAGAAAAAAGAGGACAGCCGTCAGCTCCTCCTGGCAGAAGACAGCAAATCCCTGGGCTTGATGGTGAAAAACAAGATAGAATCACGCCTTGCTCTATCCGTATCTCTGGCGAAGTCCTTTGCCGGCGGTTCCGCTTGCTCAGGAGTCTGTGGGGCCGAACCCGACGGATCGGGGAAAAAAATGGGACAAAGCGAAATATTCTCGTCGACGAGAATGGCGTCCCCTTATCACTCGTCGTCACCGGCGCCAACCGGCA
>JAJZSH010000233.1 GCA_021822005.1 Deltaproteobacteria bacterium
CCTGGTGACCCTGCTCACCAGCCAGGCCCAGGCCAAAAATGTCGCCCTGATCGCGGACCTCGATCCACAGCTGCCGGAGATGCTTCTTGGCGACCCGACCAGGATGCGGCAGGTGCTGACCAATTTTATGACCAACGCCATCAAGTTCACCGAGCAGGGCGAGGTGCGGGTCCGGGTGCAGTGCCTGTCCGCCTTTGCTTCCTGCGTGATCTTGCGGCTTGAAGTCCGTGATACCGGCATCGGCATCTCTGTGGAAAAACGGAAAGACCTGTTCCAGAGCTTTACCCAGGGTGACGGCTCCACCACCAGGAAGTATGGCGGCACCGGTCTGGGTCTGGCCATTGTCCGTCAGCTTGTCCTGCTGATGGGCGGGAAGATCGGGGTGGAGAGCGAGCCGGGCCGAGGCTCCGTCTTCTGGTGCGAGCTGGATTTTCCCGTGGCGGCCAGCAGTGTAAGCGGCGTGGGCGCGCAGACCGAGGACCGGAAAGAGAGCGCAACCCAGGCGCAGGGCGCCTTGCCGGGCCATATTCTGCTGGTGGAGGACAACAAGATCAATCAGATGGTGGCCGGCAAGATGCTCACCGCCATGGGCCTGACCGTTGATTTTGCCGAGAACGGAGAAAAGGCGCTGGCCGCGCTGGCAGAGACGCGGTATGATCTGGTGTTCATGGATTGCCAGATGCCGGCGCTGGATGGCTACCAGGCAACGCGAGCGTTCCGGAGACGGGAACCCCGGGGAGAAAAGCGGTTGCCGATTATCGCCATGACCGCCAACGCCATGGAGGGAGACCGGCAGAAATGTCTGGAGGCGGGCATGGATGACTATCTTGCCAAGCCGGTGAAAAAAGAGCTGTTGCGCAAGCTCTTGGGACAATGGCTTGCCGGCGCTTCTTCGTAACTGCTTGTCATTATGTGTAAAATCGTGAAAAAGCTTGAGTGTTTGCCCCAATCCGTGCTATAGAACGGGAACGGTTCCGGTTGTTTTCTCGTTTTGGGAGGCGGCAGAACCGTGTGACAGTACCTGAAGATGTGTGAAGAGGGACCGCGCACCGGTCCCTTAACTTTTTTGCACTTCTCCTGATGGGCCAATCGTTGGCCGGGGCGCTATCCGCCAATTCTGTGCGTTGGGTTTTTTGATAGCGGTTGTTATGTATGCACATGAGGGAGGATGGATCAATGAATATGTATATCGGCAATCTTGCTTTTGGGGTCACCGAAGAAGAGCTGAAAGAACTTTTTTCCGCGTACGGCGAGGTCGCCAGCATCAGCCTGGTCAAGGACCGGTTTTCCGGGCAGTCCAAGGGCTTTGGTTTTATCGAGATGCCCAACAACTCCGAGGCGGACAAGGCGATCAAGGCCCTGAACAAAACCCCGCTCAAGGGCCGCGATCTCAAGGTGAACCAGGCCGAGGTGAAGAAAAAAGACAAGAAGCGCCGCCGTCCCAGCTATTGATCGGGATACGGAAACGCTGGAAGGCGAGGGATTACGAAAGCAGGTTGGGCCAATTGGACCAACCTGCTTTTTTTGTGACACGCCGGCGGGCTTGTCCGGGACACGACCCGGAACCCAGGCATTGAACAGCGCGGCGCAGGCAAGGCGCACGGGAGAGCAATGGATATTAGAATAGCGGCCCTGCTTGAGGCGATCAAGACGCTTGAAAAAGAGCTTCTGCTGGAGATCGAGAAGAAGGAAGCGGAGTTCTACTATACGGTCATCGGCAAAAAGGTCCGCTTTGAAAAGGAGATCCGCAGGCAGCACCGGCGGCTGGTGCAGACGGTTTTCCGGTATCTGTCCGAGGCCTCCCTGCTCAACATCCTCACCGCGCCGCTCATCTGGTTCATGCTGATTCCCGCCCTGTTCCTGGACCTGTCGGTCACGATTTTCCAGGCCGTCTGTTTCCGGGTCTACGGCATTCCCAGGGTGAAGCGGCACCGCTACATCGTCATCGACCGCCAGGCCCTGGCCTATCTGAACTTCATCGAGAAGCTCAACTGCATGTACTGCGGTTACTTCACCGGGCTGATCGCCTATGTCCAGGAGGTGGCGGCCCGCACCGAGCAGTATTGGTGTCCGATCAAGCACGCCCGGCGGCTGGCTGCCATGCACAGCCGCTATGGGAAATTTCTGGAGTACGGCGATGCCGAGGGTTACCGCCGTCATCTTGAGGGGGTGCGGCGGGCCTTTGCCGACCTTGAAAAAGACGAGGCGGCATGAGAACCATTGCCTTTGCCTTGATCATTTTGCCCTCCTGGGCAGCATCATGGTCGGAAAAATGCATGACCGGCAGCTGAAAAAATGGGGGCATACTGATGCAATGCGATCTTGCCATGAACCCATCGCTGCGGGAGCCGAGGAGAATCTTCACGGCCAGGCGCTCCGCGAGACGGGAAAAAGATTTTCTGTCTCTGCTGAACTCAGAAAGAAATTTCGCCCCACTCCCTGCCCTGTGATTCCGCGACCTCCCGGCTGGTGAGTTTTCCCCGGTGCACATTCATCCCCCGCACTAAGGCCAGGTCTTCCCGCACGGCGCGGTCGATACCCTTGCCGGCCATGGCCAGGGCATAGGGCAGGGTGGCGTTGGTCAAGGCATAGGTGGACGTGCGTGGCACCGCGCCCGGCATGTTGGCCACGCAATAATGGATGATGCCGTCCACCGTGTAGACCGGATCGGAATGATAGGTGGGGCGGGAGGTTTCCGCGCAGCCGCCTTGGTCGATGGCCACATCGACGATGACCGCTCCGGGCTGCATCAGGCCGAGCATTTCCCGGCTGATCAGCTTTGGGGCCCGCGCACCCGGCGCCAGTATCGCACCCACTACCAGGTCGGCCTTTGCAAGTTCCGCCTCGATGGTGTGCCGGCTGCTGGCCAGGGTAATGAGGCGGCCCCGGAACAGGTCGTCCAGCTCGGCAAGGCGGCGCAGGTTGCGGCCCAGCATGGTCACTTTCGCGCCAAGCCTTACCGCCATCTGGGCTGCATTGGTAGCCACGGTGCCGCTCCCCAGGATGGTGACACGCCCAGGGGCCACGCCGGGAACCCCGGCCAGCAGCACCCCGCGCCCCCCCGCCTCCTTTTCCAGAAAATGGGCGCCCACCTGGATGGCCATGCGACCCGCCACCTGGCTCATGGGGGCCAGGAGCGGCAGAAAGCCGTTGTCGAGCTGCACCGTCTCGTAGGCCACCCCGGTCACTTGGGCGTCGAGCAGCACCTGGGTCAGCTCCGGCAGGGGGGCCAGGTGCAGATAGGTGAAGAGGATCAGGCCGGGCTTCAGCAGCGGGTATTCGGGTGGCAGCGGCTCCTTGACCTTCATGACCAGGTCGGCTTTTGCCCAGACCTCGGCGGTGGAGGCCGCCAGCCCGGCTCCGGCGGCGCTGTACTGCTCGTCCGTTATGCCGCTGCCTTCACCGGCGCCATTTTCGATCAGCACCGTATGCCCGGCTTGCACCAGGGCCTTGACCCCGGACGGCACGATCCCCACCCGAAACTCCTTTTCCTTGATCTCCCTCGGCACGCCGATGATCATCTCTGGTCCTCCCTATTCCACCACCATCACCGCGCAGTGTTTGGCATGGTGCAGGATCTTGCTGGAGGTGGAACCAAAGACGAACTCCTCGCTATGGGAGATGCCCCGGCGTCCCACCACCACGATGCAGCAGCGCAGTTTTTCCTGCTCCTCCAGAATGGCGTCGCCGATGGAGGTGCAGGGACGGATGGAGAGGCGGGTCTCGATCTGGCCATCCTGAAAGCCCGCGCCAAGGAGGATTTCCTTGTACCCGGCCAGGTGTTTTTGCATCTCGGATTCTTTTTCTTTCAGCCATGCCAGGCGTTCCGCCTCGGTGGGGAAGAAATCCTCGGAAGGCTCCGGGATGATGGAGAGCAGGGTGACAAAGACATTCTGATAATCACTAAAAAAATCAGCCAGATACATCACCGCCCGTCTGGAGTTGTCGGATTCGTCCACCGCCACCAGCAGGTGGCGTTCCGTGTCCCTGCGGGCAAGATCGCCGAAGTCGTGTTCGCTCATGAGTGCCTCCCTGTGAGCGAAACCATGTCCGCCCGGGCCCTGGTCAAGTCGTCCAGCATCTGGGCGGTGGTTTCGTAAAAGATGTTCGCGCCAAAGGAAAAGTGCAACAGAACCCGGTTTAAGGAGTCCGGGATGTAGGGATAGATCTTTTTGAGGTTGGCCACCCGGTTTTTGTAGGCGATGCTCAGATCCTCGCCCCAGAGGGTATCGAAGAGTTCCCGCTGGCTGTGGTAGAGATCACTCACCAGCACATCGCCGCGGCCGGCCAGAAAGATGAGGAGGTTGCCCAGCCCCTGCAGGTCGAAGCCGAACAGGGATTCGCCCTGCAGGTAGTTGTAGTCGAAATCGATCCAGCGGTTTGCCAGGGTGTCTACGTCCCAGATGATGTGGTCACGCCGGATGTCGCCGTGTTTTTCGCCGTGATCGTGCAGGAACTTGATGGCCAGGACCAGTTCGATGTATTGATCCAGAACCTGGAGAAAGTAGCGGTGGAAGTAGTCGTGATGGTCGGCGCCGTAGCCCGCCACAACGTCGTCAAAACGCGGACCGTGGATGAACTCCAGAATCCGCACGTTGTTGCCTGCCGCGTCCAGAACCCAGTGGCCGTGCATGAAATTCCTGTGCCCCGCGACCAGGTCGAGAAGCCGCGCCTCCTTTTTCGGGCTGCGGAAGCAGGTGATCTTCACCTCGCCCACCGTGGCTTCAAACTGCTCGTGGAAGACCAGTTTGAGGATTCTGGTGGCGCCGGTTGTCAGTTCGATGGCCCTGCGGACCCAGTATTTTGGTTCATCGTCGATGCCGAAGCGGCCTTCCTTTTCATAGCGCTTGACCCAGTAAGGAACACCGCCGAGAACCACCACATCGTTGTACTCCACCCGGAAGAAGTCGCTGGTGTCGGTAATGATCTTGAAGCGCGCAGGAACCCGCTCCGGTCCGGCATGCCTGCCGATGAGCTCGCGGACCGCAGCTTCTTGCAGGGTTTCGGCAGGTTGTACCATCAGCATGATCCTCCTGGCTTATGGTAGCATCGAACAGGGGGGAAAAGGCAACTTTTTTCCGGCAACCCCGGAGAATGGCCGCCGGGAGACGGCGGCAAGCAGAGGCCTTCCCGGCCTTGCCCCGGTCACCGGGAGGGCAGACGGGCCAGAAAATCCGCAAGCCGGGCCGGGTCGCGCAGCTCCTCCTCGTCGGCAATCGGCAGGCCGGGAAAGCGTTTCTGGATCATTACCGACACCA
>JAJZSH010000234.1 GCA_021822005.1 Deltaproteobacteria bacterium
GCCGATGTCTTTGACAAGCGGGCGGTGGACAAGAACCAGGTGGTGTTCCACGATGTCTCGTTCATCGAGGTCAAGCCGGTCATCAAAAAGAAGACGGTGGCCGTGGAGCTGACCGATTTTTCGGTGTTCTATTCCCAGGATTCCATTGCCGCCGCCGAGGCGAGCCTGAAGGACAAGCAGAGTAAAATCGTGGTGGAAAAGGGCCAGATCGTCAAGGTGAGCAAGGATAAGGACGGCATCCTCAGCCGCGAACCGCTGACCAAGGTCTGGACCGACTGGATCGATTACTGGTCGGTGGATTTTGATTTCGAGAGCAAGCGGGAGATCATCCGGGTGCCGGTGGACTCGCCCTCTCCCCCGGCCCCTCTCCCGCCTGCGGGCGAGGGGAGATATGAGGAGGTGTGGACCGGCGACTATGTGTTTGAAAACGAGTGGCAGTCCTTCCGCACCAAGAAGGACCGGGGGCTTGAGCTGACCAGCGTGGCCCAGGAGATGCTGCCGGGCCGCCGCAAGATCGCGGTCAAGGTGGTGGACATCTTCGGCAATGACACCATGACGATTATCGAGGTGAAGGTGTGAGTACGGCCACCTGGCTTGATCGAATACAAGAACGGCATATCTCCATGGAGGCAATACGCTCATGATCACGCTCATTGAGGTAAAAAACTTTCGCTGCCTGCGATATATCCGTCAACAATTGGGGCCGTTTCACGTTCTGGTCGGCCCCAATGCCAGTGGCAAAACAACATTCCTTGATGTCGTGGCTTTTCTGGGAAGTCTGGTTTCCAATGGCTTGGAGACGGCTGTTGGTGAGAGGACCAAGAATTTTCAGGATTTATTGTGGCAAAGGTCCGGCTCTGAGTTTGAATTGGCCATTGAGGCGGCTATTCCCGAGGAGCGTCGAAGCCTTTTGCGTGATAAGGAGTTTGACACGGTTCGTTACGAGGTCTCTTTCGGCATTGAGGGCAAAACCGAAGAAGTTGTCATCCTGACCGAAAAGGTGCTGTTGAAGAAATCTTCGTCCGGCGCGAAACAGCCTCTGCAGTGTTCACTTTTCCCCATGTCGCATGTGCCGCCAGCGACCATCATGACGGCAAAAGGGGTTCACGGGACACAAACGGTCATCAATAAGGTGGCTGGCGGCAATGACAATTTCTACTCCGAGGTTTACCAGGAAAAGGGAAAGGGTTGGGCGCCGGCTTTCAAGCTTGGCCCCCGGAAGTCGGCCCTTGGCAATTTGCCGGAAGACGAATCGAAATTTCCCGTGGCAACCTGGCTGAAAAGATTGTTGACGGAAGGCGTTCAACAATTTGTCTTGAACAGCCTGCTGATCCGTAAAGCAAGCCCACCCGGACAGGTACGCGGCTTTAAGCCGGACGGCTCCAACCTCCCATGGGTTCTGGATGCTTTGCAGAAAAATCATCCTGATAATTTTCAAAGCTGGCTTGAGCATCTGAAAACAGCTCTTTCTGATCTGGAAAATGTTCGGATCATCGAACGAGCCGACGACAGGCATCGCTATCTGGTCATCTGTTATCGCGGAGGGCTGGAGATTCCTTCCTGGATGGCTTCTGACGGCACCCTCCGTCTGCTGGCATTGACCTTGCCCGCCTATCTGCCGGATTTTACCGGGGTTTACCTGATCGAGGAACCGGAAAACGGCATCCATCCCCGAGCTGTGGAAACCATGTTCCAGTCTCTCTCTTCGGTTTATGATGCGCAAATTTTGCTGGCCTCCCATTCCCCTGTCATCCTCAGCATGGTGCGGGTGGAAGATGTGCTTTGCTTTGCCAAGACCTCGGAAGGAGCAACGGACATTGTGCTGGGGAGTCGGCACCCGGCCCTCAAGGACTGGCAGGGGACAACAAGTCTTGGCGTGCTTTTTGCCGGAGGGGTGCTGGGATGACAACCGGACAATATCCTCATGATTTTGTTGTTCTGGTTGCCGACAAGAACATGGAATTCGCGGTAAAGGGCATTCTCGGCCGTGCTCAGGCCATGGGAATACGAGAACCAATTACGGTTGTTCATGTGCATCCGGAAAAAGATCCTGGCTGCTTGTTGCGCGGCCATGAGTTTCTCAGTCTCTTTCAAAAACAGTTTGCCCATGCCCTGGTGCTGCTCGACTTTGAGGGATGCGGTCAGGAAAGCTCAGCCAGAGAGGTGTTGGAGGCTGCGATTGAAGAACGGTTGTCACAATCGGGATGGGGAGGACGAGCCGCCGCCGTGGTCATCGACCCTGAGCTTGAAATGTGGGTTTGGAGCGACTCGCCACAGGTTGATGCCGTATTGGGCTGGCAGGGGAGGAGCCCGGACTTGAGAAGCTGGCTGAAGACCAAGGACTTTTTGCAGGAAGGACAGGCCAAGCCGGAAAGACCAAAAGAAGCAATGGAACTCGCCCTGCGAACGGTTCGAAAACCTCGATCATCCTCCCTCTATTTTCAACTTGCCCGGCAGGTTAGCCTGGAGCGGTGCGTTGATCCGGCCTTTGTCAAGCTGAAGACCACCTTGCAGACATGGTTTCCAATTCATAGTGATGCCGAGTTACTTCCAGCGGAATAGCCTGATTTTCAAAGCTGAAAATTCTCATTTCCTGATAGGGATGTGGAATGGATGTATTGGGATGATATGGGTAAAAAAATAAAAGATTTACCCATGTTTCGGCAATATGGGTACGCGATGAACAATCGCAACCTATACATGATTTTTGAGGTATTTCACTAATGGCCCTGCACCCCGACTTCCCCGCATCTCCCCATTCGATTCTTGACCCAGCCATCCGTTGGTTCCCGGCGGACGAGGCCCTGCGGGCAGCGAGTTTTGAAAAACTCCTGCCGCCTCTGGTTCCGGAACTGCGCCGTCAGGTAAAGGCATGGCGGGACAGCGGCTATGCCAAGGCCACGGAAACCAGCCGCAGCCTGCTTGCCTGGTGGTTCAAGACCCCGCACCTGCTGCCCACCTCTTATCTCCCCTCGCCCTCTGGGAGAGGGGCCGGCGGTGAGGGCATGGTCGAATTCCAATACTATTTCGCCCAGCGGGAGGCGCTGGAAACCATCATCTATCTGTATGACGTGGTGGGGGTCAAGGACAAGTACGACCTGATGCGTTTTGACCAAAGCGGCGCGGTATCCACCGGCATGTTCGACGAGACCTGGCGGCGTTTCGTGGTCAAGATGGCCACCGGCGCAGGCAAGACCAAGGTGATGAGCCTGGTGCTGGCCTGGAGTTTTTTTCACAAACTCTATGAGCCGGAATCCAGCCTCGCCCGCAACTTCCTGGTGATTACGCCCAACATCATCGTGCTGGACCGTATCTACAAGGATTTCCAGGGGCTGAGAATTTTTTTCGACGACCCGGTGCTGCCGGACAATGGCGTGGACGGGCGCAACTGGCGGGATGATTTCCAGCTTACCGTGCATGTGCAGGACGAGGTGCGCATCACTCGTCCGCTGGGCAATATCTTCCTGACCAATATCCATCGTATTTACGCGGGCGAAGACATCCCGGCCTCGCCCGATGACGACAACACCATGGATTATTTTCTTGGCAAGCGGCCCAGCGGGGCAACCACCGACTCCAAGGTGGATCTGGGCATGATCGTGCGGGACATCGACGAGCTGATGGTCTTGAACGACGAGGCCCACCATATCCACGACAAAAAGCTGGCCTGGTTCAAGTCCATCGAGGACATCCACAACCGCTTGCTGCAAAAGGGCGATGCCCTGAGCCTGCAGGTGGATGTGACCGCCACGCCCAAGCACAATAATGGCGCGATCTTTGTGCAAACCATAGCCGATTACCCTTTGGTGGAAGCGATCTCCCAAAACGTGGTCAAACATCCGGTGGTTCCCGATGCGGCCAGCCGCGCAAAACTGTTTCCTCGTCAGAGCGCCAAGTACACCGAAAAGCATGCCGACTACATCAACCTGGGCGTGGTGGAATGGCGCAAGGCGTATGCCGAGCATGAAAAGCTGGGCAAGAAGGCCATCCTCTTCGTGATGACCGATGACACCAGGAACTGCGACGACGTGGCCGAATATCTGAAAGGAAACTATCCTGAATTAGCCGGGAAAGACGCGGTGCTGGTGATTCACACCAAGGACAACGGCGAGATTTCCGAGGCCGCCTCCGGGAAAAAGAAGGAGGAACTGGAACTTTTGCGCCGACAGGCAAACGGGATCGATAGCCTGGACAGCCCCTGCAAGGCCATCGTCTCGGTGCTGATGCTGAAAGAGGGCTGGGACGTGAAGAACGTCACCACCATTGTCGGCCTGCGCGCCTATGCGGCCAAGAGCAACATCCTGCCTGAGCAGACCTTGGGGCGCGGCCTGCGCAAGATGTACCCCGGTGGCGTTCCAGAGCAGGTCAGTGTGATTGGTACCGATGCCTTCATGGATTTTGTCGAGTCCATCCAGGCCGAGGGCGTGGTGCTGGAATATAAACCCATGGGTGAGGGCACCCGGCCCAAGACGCCGCTGGTGGTGGAGATAGACACGGAAAATGAAAAGAAGGATCTCGAGGCCTTGGACATAGAAATTCCGGTGCTGACGCCGCGCGTGTGCCGGGAATACAAGAATCTGGAGAATCTGGACGTGGGCGCTTTGGGCGCTGGGCAGGTGGCCTACTGCCAGTTCAGCGAAGAGGAGCAGCGGGAGATTGTCTTCAAGGATATCACCACCGGCGAGGTGACGCATACCACCATCCTCGACACGGCGGGTATTGCCGATTACCGCAGTGTGATCGGCTACTTTGCCCGATCCCTCATGAAAGACCTGCGCCTGGTGAGCGGCTACGATATGCTGTACGGCAAGATCAAGGCGTTTGTGCGGGACCAGTTGTTTGATCGGCAGGTGGCGCTTGATGATCCGAACACCCTGCGTAACCTGTCGGAGCCGGCCGCCACTAAATTGTTGTTTGAGAGCTTCAAGAAGGTCATCAACGCGCTCACCGTGCAGGACAAGGGCTGCGCCGAGATACGGGACACGATCAAGCTGCGGCAAACCCGTCCTTTTGTGGCGAAGGATCAGGGCTACCTTGTCCCGAAGAAAAGCATCTTCAACAAGATCATCGGCGACAGCCATTTCGAGCTGCTTTTCGCCGGGTTTCTCGAAGGCTGCGATGATGTGATGTCCTACGCCAAAAACTATCTGGCCGTCCATTTCAAGCTGGATTACGTGAATGCGGACGGGGACATCTCCAATTACTACCCGGATTTTTTGGTGAAGCTGTCTGCCAGGGAGATTTTCATTGTCGAA
>JAJZSH010000235.1 GCA_021822005.1 Deltaproteobacteria bacterium
TACGGGCGCCGACTCGACGGTGAGGGCCGCTTCGGCGATCTGCAGATCACGCACCTGGAAAAGCCGCAGGTCAGCGGGAACCTTGTCGCCGCTTTGCAGAAAGACGATATCGCCGACCACCAGTTCCGTGGCCGGGATACGCCTCTTCTCCCCCTGCCGCAAGACCGTGGCCTCGGTGGTCATGGTCCGGGCCAGGGCAGCCAGAGCGTTGACCGCCTTGGCCTCCTGGATGTAGCCGACCACGGCGTTGACCAGCACCACCCCGAAGATAACCCCGGAATCCACCCACTCCCCCAGGAAAGCGGTGACCAGACCCGAGGCGATAAGGATATAGATCAGGGGCTGATGGAACTGGAGCAGAAAACGGATCAGCGGCCCCTGCCCTTTCTGGGCGGTGATGGTATTGGGCCCGAAGGCCTCCAGGCGGTGCTCCACCGCGAACCGGTCAAGCCCTTTCTCCCGGTCTGATTCCAGCAGCTCAACCACTTCGTCGATGGGCAGGTGGTGCCAGTGCCTGGCGATCAAATTCACATCCTTCATGGGTGCCTCCTCTGTATACTTCCGGCGGTTCTGCCTGACGCAGCGACCGACCGAGTTGATTCATTTCCCTGCCCAAGACGATACCGCAGGAAAACAGTTTGAACAATTAGAAAATATGATTAAAATAGTTCGAAATAAACGAATTGGAGACTGGACATGGAATGGCTCAACTACCACCATCTTTTCTACTTCTGGACCGTGATGCGCGAAGGCAGCCTGACCGTGGCCAGCACCCGCCTCAGCCTGGCACCCTCCACGGTCAGCGCCCAGCTGGGCCGGCTGGAAGAGACCCTGGGCGGCAAGCTCTTTCGCCGGGCGGGCCGCAACCTGGAGCCCACCGACCTGGGCCGCCTGGTGTTCCGCTATGCCGACGAGATCTTCTCCCTGGGCCGCGAGATGATGGACACCATCCGGGGCAGGCCGCTGGCAGGCCCCTTGTCCCTCAAGGCCGGGGTGGTGGACGTGCTGCCGAAACTCATTGTCCGCAAGCTGCTGGAACCGGCTCTGCAACTGCCGGAACAGGTAAAGCTGGTCTGTCTTGAAAACAAGGAAGACGCCCTGCTCGCCGAACTGGCCATGCATACCCTGGATGTGGTGCTGAGCGATGCGCCATTACGGGCGGGCCTGAGCGTCAAGGCATACAGCCATCTGCTCGGCGAGTGCGGCATCACCTTTTTCGCGGTGGAGAAGCTGGCCGGAGGGCTGCGGGAGAAATTCCCCCACTCGCTCCACGAGGCGCCCATGCTCCTGCCCATGGAGATGACCGCGCTCAGGGGCGGACTGGAGCGGTGGTTTGCCTCCCTCTCCATCAGGCCGGCCATTGCCGGGGAATTCGACGACAACGCCCTGCTCAATGTCTTCGGCCAGGAAGGCGACGGCGTCTTTGTGGCGCCAACGGTCATCGAACCCGAGGTGCTGCGCCAGCACAAGGTCCAGGTGGTTGGCCGGACCCAGGCGGTGAAGGAACGCTACTACGCCATCTCGGTGGAGCGGATCATCAAGCATCCGGCCGTGTCTGCAATTTTAGAGGCGGCCCGGCACAGCCTGTTCATGATGCAATAAGCAGCTCCTTAAACTGGGCCAGACTCTTGCTGCGCTTGAGCTGCCGCGCCAGGGGCGCCACCTCGGGATCGTGGACATGGCAGAGCACCTCCTTCATTTTGCAGAGGATCTGGTGCTCGCCGCAGAAAAGGGCCTGGTAGCGGGTCAGCAGCTCCTGCAGATACTCGCGCAGCTCGGCAACCTTGTCGGCCGGGGTTGATTCACCCGGACACCTGCCCCGCAACCGTTCAAACAGCAGGGGATCGGCGATGGCGCCCCTGCCCAGCATCAGCCCGGCCGCCCCGGTTTTGGCCAGAACCCGCCGGCCGGTGGTCGCGCTGAAGATATCCCCGTTGGCGATGACCGGCAGAGAGGTTTGCCGCACCACCTCACCGGTGATCCCATGGTCCGCCGCCCCGCTGTACATCTGCTTCACGGTGCGCGGGTGGACCACGAGAAAATCGATGCCGCTGTCACCAAACAGCCCCAACAGGGAAAAGATCTGGGTCGGATCATCAAAGCCGGAGCGCACCTTGACGGAGAAACTGCCCCTAATCTCCCGGCGCAGGCTCTCGAGCATCCGCGCCAGGGCAACCGGCTCGCGCAACAGGGCGCCGCCCGGGGTCTGGCTGGTCATCCGGCCATAGGGACAGCCAAGGTTGATATTGAGATGTTCGGCCCCCAGCTCCTGCACGGTATTGGCCGCGGCCACCAGGGCCTCGGTGTCGGCGCCGATCAACTGCACCACCAGCGGCACCCCGCCGCCCGCGCTGACCACCTCCTGCCGGTCATTCTCGGTGATATTCTTTCTGGCGCTCGCCTTGACCCGGACAAACTCGGTAAAAACCACATCGGGCCGGACCCGTTCGATGAACAGGGAGCGCAAGGCCCGGTTGGTAAGGCCCTGCATCGGGGCCAGCATCAGGGGCAGGCTCCCCACCGCCCAGGGCAGTTTAGGGGCTGTTAATGAAGAAAATGTGCTTTTCAGTTTATTCATTTATAGCCCTTTATGCCGCTCAGGTAATTTTCAAGTCAAGGTTATTTATGAACAACGGCTTGGCGTTATGGTGTTTCTCTTGCCTCAACGGTGAACCCCACAGTGTAAAAATTCACGAATGAATGTCGGTGCATACCCTGTCGGGGGTCTGGGAGTCAAGGATTGCCTTGCCTTTATACCCTTGTCTGACTTATAGATTATAGAAAGGAAAATAGGGGGCAAGAGACGGAGGCGGAGGCTGGCTCGACTTCTTGACATTTCAGTCGTTACCTGAAATTCTAACGACGGGCTTGGAATCATCCTTCCAGCCTAAATACTCAATAAACTCAAGGAGAGACAATGAACATTCTTACGGATCGGATAATTCGCGCGGCAAAATTGGATGTCCATCTTTATGAAGAGGTTGAGGCGGACAAGGGCGCAATGCGTCAGGCCATGGCGGTTGTGGTTCTTTCCAGCCTAGCCGCCGGGGTGGGCAGTATCGGCGCCATGGGGCTTGGCGGGATTTTACTCGGAACGGTTGCCGCCCTTGGCGGATGGTATATCTGGGCCTATCTCACCTACTTGATCGGCACCAAATTCCTGCCGGAACCGCAAACCGAAGCCGATCTCGGCCAACTGCTGCGCACCACCGGCTTTTCCAGTTCTCCCGGCCTGATCCGAGTATTAGGGGTCATCCCGGGGCTGGGCACGGTGGTTTTTGTAGTGGCCTCAGTCTGGATGCTGGTGGCCATGGTGATCGCGGTCCGGCAGGCACTTGATTACACCGCCACCTGGCGGGCCGTGGCAGTTTGCGCCATCGGCTGGCTCATTCAGACCGTGATCCTGATGCTGTTGTTTTCTTTTTTGGGCGGCCCCCCAGCACTCTGATGCTTTTTTCGGTGGCATAATCACGTTAACCAAGCGATGCCCGCCTGAAATTTAAGGAAAACATGTACATCAATATCACCCAAGACCCACCGGCCGATGTCTTGGAGACCAGGAAAAAATATCTGCGCATCATCCCGTATCTCCTGGCCCTGGTATTCTGCGGCATCCTGCTTGCTGTTTTCCAGATTGTTTTTGGTTCGGCCCATGGAGACCTCGTTGAAAACATCGCGCTTGTTCTCTTCGTGGGGCCGGGCTTGGGGTTTTTCTATTTCGCCGAGAAACTCCATGACCATAAAACGCTTGCACCGAAGCAGGAAAAGGAAATTGCGGAATTCTGTCGGCAAGATCACGATATTGCCGCCTATTGCGCCAAGGTAGTGACGATGGACAGAAAACTGATCAAGGCGGAATATGATGCTTTTAAAGCGCGGGTTGAAGAGATGTAGTCGAATACAACCTGGTCCAGCAAGGCCCTGGCCCGCGCCTTTCTGTTTTTCCATGGAAGGCTTCCCTGTTTAGCCTGGTTGCCAAGGCAGCCAGCCCAAAAGGAGGTATGCAATGATGCCCTGGTTTTCAGATTGGCCTTCTTTTCACGGTTTTGGTGGAATGTTCATGATCTTTTTCTGGGTCATGCTCCTGCTGATCTGTATCTCCCTTGTGCGGAAAGACGGACACGATTCCGCTTATTGCACTGTTCGGCTGGAGGAAATCATAATATGAGAATTTTGATAGCAGAAGACGATCCCAACCTTCAAATAATGGCTAAAAGATTAATGGAACATTGGGGGTTTGATTATGATATGGCTTCTAATGGACAGGAGGCTGTTGATCATGCTACAGAGAATGAAGGCAAATATGACCTTTGCCTCATGGATATTGATATGCCCATAATAGATGGCTTGGAAGCCACAAAAGTTATCCGCCGTAAACTGAAATATTTTCCTATTATGGCATTGACGGGTAATTTAGGAGCAGAAGGAAAATATCTGGCAGTAGGAATGGATGATTTTTTAGAAAAACCTTATCCTATTGATAACCTTTACCGAAAAATTACCGAATTGACTGTTAAATTAATAAAGATTTCTAAAGTTGAGGAGCAAATCAGCCTAAGAAAGGAGACCCCAATGGACAGTGAGCACAGTAAAGAATTAAGAGAATTGGCCCAAAAAGGCTTATGTAAAATGTCTTTAAAGGGGGCTGGTGCCCATGATGTCACGTTCATCGTGCATAAAAATGTACCATACAACATATCCTATGATTTGATTGAAGAAGAAATAGAAGTGTCTACTTTTCTTGACCGTAGAGAAGGCAAATTTGCAGAATGCCATCTTTATAAATCAAGTTGTTTAGTACCAGTCGTATACCTGAGCGATGAAGAATTTGAAAAAAAACGGCAAGAAGAAGATAAAAAGCTAGAATCGCGGAGTAAGCTAGTAACTAAGAAGAAAGAAAAATGTTAATTTCATTTCTCGTCCCAACAAACATTCTCGGCAATGATTGCCGAATCGGGTAAGGGGGAGGCTCTCCCTCCCCCTCCCACACCACCTGGCATGCGGGTCCGCACCAGGCGGTTCCCATGAGCTACCGCGCCGTAACGGGGTAATGGATGTTCACCCACAGTTCTTTGACAGACAACAACCCCTGATCCTTGAGCCATTTGTTGGTCATCAAAATACCTTGACGATCTGTAATTTATAAAATACAATTATCCATGTTCGAAATCATCCAGAGCGCCACCTTTGCCCGCTGGCTGGCCACCCTGAAAGACCATCAGGCACGGATGCGCAT
>JAJZSH010000236.1 GCA_021822005.1 Deltaproteobacteria bacterium
GGTGACCTTGAGCGCGCCGGTGCCGAACTCCCGCTCCACATGGGCGTCGAAGACCACCGGGATCCTGCGGTTGACCAGGGGCAGGATCACCGCCTTCTCGGCCATGGTATTGTAGCGCTCGTCCGCCGGGTGCACGGCCACGGCCATGTCGCCCAGCATGGTTTCGGGCCGGGTGGTGGCCACGATGATCTGGCCGTTGCCTGCGGCGTGGGGGTAGCGGATATGGTAGAGCTTGCCCTCGGTGGGCTCGTGCTCCACCTCAAGATCGGCCAGGGCGGTATGGCAGCGCGGGCACCAGTTGATGATGTAGTCGCCCTTGTAGATCAGCCCTTCGTTATAGAGCTGGACAAAAACCGTGCGCACCGCAGCAGACAGCCCTTCGTCCATGGTGAAGCGCTCCCGGTCCCAGTCGCAGGAGCAGCCGAGCCTTTTCAGCTGGTTGATGATCCGGCCGCCGGATTCTTCCTTCCACTTCCAGACCCGCTCGATGAACTTCGCCCGGCCAAGGTCGTGGCGGCTCACCCCTTCGGCGGCCAACTGGCGCTCCACCACGTTCTGGGTGGCGATTCCGGCATGGTCGGTGCCCGGCAGCCAGAGGACATTGTAGCCCTGCATCCGCCGGTAGCGGACCAGGGTGTCCTGGAGGGTGTTGTTCAGGGCATGGCCCACGTGGAGCACCCCGGTGACATTGGGCGGCGGAATGACGATGGAAAAAGAGGGCCTGGCCTCGTCCATGGTGGCCTGGAAGTTTTTCTGGCTCAGCCATTGCCCGTACCATCTGGCTTCGATCTCTTTGAATTCGTAGGCCTTGGCCAGCTCATGGTCGCCGGTTGCGGCGGAAGCAGCGTTTTCGCTCATCGGTTACATTACACTCCATGGTTTTGGAAGAAAGATATTGGTGTAGAGATCCAGGGCATAGCGGTCGGTCATGCCGGCGATGAAGTCGCAGACCATCTGTTCCCGCGGGGTTGCGTCATCATAGTCGATGACCTTTTCCCAGTGGTCGTCCGTGTTGATGAAATACTCGTACAGCTCCCGCAGCACTTTTTTGGCCTTGATGAAGTCATCGTGAACCCGGTTGGTTTCGTAGACGTTTTCATAGAGGAAAGAGCGCAGTTCGGCAATGCCCTCCAGCAGATGCGGGGTCATGGTCAGGGTTTTCCCCCCGTTTTTCAGGGTCTGGACCACAAGATCGTTGACCATGCTGCCGATCCGCCCGGAGTGATCGGGGCCGAACAGCTTCTGGAGATGGCCGGGGATCTGCGACTCCCGGATAATCCCGGCCCGCACGGCATCGTCCAGATCGTGATTCACATAGGCGATGATATCGGCAATGCGCACCACCCGGCCTTCCATGGTTGCAGGCAGCTCGGAGAGGTCCAGGGGGAGAATCTCGCGGCGGCCCTTGGAATGCTTGGCTATGCCGTCAAGCACCTCAACGGTGAGGTTGAGCCCCTCGCCCTTTTTTTCCAGGATGTTCACCACCCGCAGGCTCTGATCGTAATGGCGGAAGCCCTGGGGATAGAGCTCGTCCAGCACCGCTTCCCCGGCGTGGCCGAAGGGGGTGTGTCCGAGATCATGGCCCAGGGCGATGGCCTCGGTGAGATGGCCGTTTAAGCGCAGGGCCACGGAGATGGTCCGGGCGATCTGGCTTACCTCGAGCACATGGGTGAGCCGGGTCCGGTAATGGTCGCCGGTGGGGGCCAGGAACACCTGGGTTTTATGCTTGAGGCGCCGGAAGGACTTGGAGTGGATGATCC
This sequence comes from Deltaproteobacteria bacterium, assembly GCA_021822005.1. Classification (GTDB taxonomy): domain Bacteria; phylum Desulfobacterota; class Desulfobulbia; order Desulfobulbales; family Desulfurivibrionaceae; genus Thiovibrio. The sequence goes on from JAJZSH010000236.1 coordinate 1,761, forward strand.
GATCCCGGTCGCGCTGAAAGGCGCCCCGGATGGGGCATTCCTCTTCGGGTCTGAGCCTGCCTTTGGTGTTGCGGCTCAAGGCGGCATAGGGCGCCAGGCTTGCGGCCTCGCGTTCTTCGATCTGCAGACGGATGGAATGGTCCATGGCCTTAGAGGGCAGGAGCATCGTGCCCAAGTCCGGCGAAAACAACCGGGGCGCAGGCCGGTTTTGTAACTGGGGACATTTTTTTCATCGGAAATCTCCGGAACGGCGGCATGGATCAAAAGGGGGAAGATGTTTAACTGTTCGTTTCTGCAATGGTTCAGCCTTGTGGGGCCAATCGGAAACAAGCGCTGAAGATACCGGCAAATGCGGCGCCGGTCAAGTGCGATACGCTGCTTTGCCGCGGGGAAAAATTATTCTTCCTCCTCTCCGGCGTAGCGGGCTTCGACCTTCTCCATTCCGGCCTGGGCGTGCTCCCAGTCCGCGTAGCTTCTTTTCAGTTTCCTCCCCAGGGAGGTGTATTCGTTATTGAGTTCGGCAAACCGGTCCTGATCCTTGTAAAGCTCGGGGTCGGCCATGGCCTGTTCGAGCTGACTCTTCCGGCCTTCGAGCTGTTCGATCTCCTGTTCGCAGCGGTCAACGATCTTTTTGAGCGGCGCGATTTCGCGGTTCTTCTGCTGGCGCAGTTCCGCCTGAAGTTTCCGGGATTCCTTGCCTTTTTTTGCCTGTTTCTCAGAGGGTGGGGTGCCGGGTTCGGTTTTGGGCGCACCAGCCGTTTTTTGCGGGGCGGGCGTTGTCTCGGCATGGGTCTTGTGGAGATAGTAGTCGATATTGCCGTCAAATATGGTGCCGTGCCCGCCTTTGATCTCCAGCACCTTGGAGACAAAGGAGTTGACGAAATAGCGGTTGTGGGAAACCACGATGATGGAGCCGTCGTATTGGCGCATGGCCTCCTGGAGCACCTCCTGGGAGACGATGTCCAGATGGTTGGTTGGTTCGTCCAGGATGAGGAGGTTGGCCGGGGTGGCGATCATCTTGGCCAGGGCCACCCTGCTTTTTTCGCCGCCCGAGAGCACCCCCACCTTCTTGTCCACCTCATCGCCGCGAAAGAGGAAGGCGCCCAGCAGGGAACGGGTCTGGGTGACGCTCAGCTCGTTATCCACATGGCTCAGGGTTTCCAGCACCGTGTAACGGGAGTCGAGCTCCTGGGCCTGATGCTGGCCGAAGTAGGAGATGGCCACGTTGTGGCCGAAGCGGATGGCGCCGCTGTCCGGAGTGACCAGGCCGGCCAGGATCTTCACCAGGGTGGATTTGCCCGCGCCGTTGACCCCGAGCACGGCCAGTTTTTCTCCGCGTTGCAGGGTAAAGGAGAGGTCGCTGAAAACCGGCTGCCCGCCACCAAACTGTTTGGTCAGGTTCTCGATCTCCAGCACGGTTCTGCCGGAAGGCGGGGAGGGCGGAAAGCGGAAGGAGATGGCGTTTTCCGTCTCGTCCAGCTCGATCATCTCGATCTTGTCCAGCTGCTTGAGGCGGCTCTGCACCTGGCTGGCCTTGGTGGATTTCGAGCGGAACCGGTCAACGAAGCGCATGGTCTGCTGGATCATGGCCTGCTGATTCTCATAGGCCGCCCGCTTGATGATCATCCGGTTTTCTTTTTCCACCAGGTATTTCGAGTAATTGCCCTTGTACACCGTGAGCTCGCCCAGGGAGAGCTCCCAGGTGACGGTGGTGAGGTTGTCGAGAAAGGCGCGGTCATGGGAGATGATCACCATGGCCCCCCGGTGATTTTTCAGGAACTCTTCGAGCCAGGTGAGCGACTCGATATCCAGATGGTTGGTCGGCTCGTCCAGCAGCAGGAGGTCCGGTTTGGCAAGCAGGATCTTGGCCAGCATCAGGCGCATGAGCCAGCCGCCGGAAAAGGAGGTGCTGTCCTTGCCAAAATCGCTCTGGGAAAAACCCAGGCCAAGCAGAATCTTTTCAATCTGGGACTGCATGGTGAAGATGTCGGACTGGTCCAGCCGGTGTTGCAGCTCTCCCTGGCGGTGGAGCAGGTCGGCGAACCCGGCGTGTTCCGGCACCACCCGGCCAAGGGCCTGGTTGACCTGATCGAGCTCCTTCTGCACCGCCAGGGCCTCGGCAAAGGCGGTTTGCGCTTCCTCAAACAGGGTGCGGCCCGGAACAAAGGAGGTTATCTCCTGGGGCAGATAGCCGATGCTGATGTTTTTGGACCGGGTCAGGATGCCGTCATCCACATGCTGGACTTGCGCCATGATCTTGAGCAGGGTGGATTTGCCCGCGCCGTTTACTCCGGCCAGGCCGATTTTTTCGCCGGGATGGACCCGGACCGAGACATTCTTGAAAAGGTGTTTGAGTCCGAACTGGATGGAAAGCTGGTTGATGGCGAGCATGGTCAGGCGCTATAGGCTGAGATTGTCAGTTGAGGGGAAGAACAATCGCACACCATAGCACATTGCGCCGGGTATTTCTAATAGATGTTGAAAAAGCCATTCATGGCTTTTTCAACTCCGGAATCGCAAAAGTGAATTTTGCGATTCCTTGCAATTTCAGCATGTGTAACATGCTGAAATTGATGATGCTTCCCTGTATCATAACACAGGCTGCCGAAAAACGGAGTTTTCCCGCAGCCTGCGCACAGATGTTGCGCAGCGGAAAAGAATCCTCAGAAGGCATAGCTGCCACCGGCAACGCCGGTGAGTTCGCCAAGGTGGGTCGGCAGGACGATCAGTACGGTGGTGCCTTTGCCCTGCTCGCTGGTGATGGTGACAGTGCCCATGTGTTCGTTGATGATCTGTTTGACATAGGGCAACCCCAGGCCGGTGCTCTGCCGGTTGATGTGCAGATAGGGGTCGAAGATAACCTCGAGCATTTCCTTGGAGATGCCTGGGCCATCATCGGTAATTGTGGCCTGGCAGCCGGCGGAGGTCATCTCCGTGGCGATGATGATCCGGTTTTTCTTGCCGCAGGCATTCACCGCGTTACGGAGCAGATGGGCAAGGGCGATCTTGATGAGCGAGCTGTTGCCATGGAAAAAAAGCGGGGTCTGGCTGAGGGCGGGCATGAGGCTGACTTCTTTGACGCGGGCCTCTTTCTGCAACGATTCCACGGCCTCCGCGACAATGGGATTGAGATCCAGCGGCGCGAAGATCTTTTTTGATTCCGGCCGGACCGATTCGAATTTGCTCACCAGATTTTCAAGCCTGCGGGCCTGGTCAAGGATATGGCTCAGTTTCAACCGGCCCTCTTCTTCTGCCGGATAGGCGTTGAGGAGTCGGCGAACCATGCCGCCGATGATGGTGACCGGGTTGCGCACCTCATGGGCGATGCGCAGGGCCATGCCCGCCCTGGTCCGCTCCGCGATGACCGCCTCGATCTCCTTGTTCAGGCGGAAGAGTTCCTGGGTGTTTTTTTCGATTTTCTCGCGGTCCCGCACCATCTGTTCCATGATGGTTTCGATCCGGTTGAAAAAAAGGG
>JAJZSH010000237.1 GCA_021822005.1 Deltaproteobacteria bacterium
GAACAGGGTCTCGGCGCTGTGGCCGGAAGCAATCTCCGTCAGGGTGGCAAGTTCCCGGTCCGACAAATCGAGGAGCGGCCCCGGCTCCTTCACTGCCCGCACGATGGCCAGGGCGCGGAAATAGTGAAGCAGGTCGCCGGCAAAACGCTTCAGATCGATGCCGGCGGTGTAGCTCTGATCAAAAAGCGTCAGGCTGGCGGCCAGATCGCCGGCGAGCAGCGCCCGGGCCAGGCGTTCGAAGACGGTGCGGTCCACGAGCCCCAGCACCTGGGTCACCTCCGCCAAGGTGATCCGGTCGCCGCCAAAGGAAAAGATCTGGTCGAGCAGGCTCAGGCCGTCGCGGACACTGCCCTCGGCCTCGCGGGCGATCATCTCCAGGGCCTGATCGTCGATGGCCACCTCCTCGGCGGCCGAAATCTTCTTGAAAAAGGCGAACAGCTCGGCAAAGGCGACCCGTTTCAGTTCATAGCGCTGGCAGCGGGAGAGGATGGTGGTGGGAATCTTGTGCAGCTCGGTGGTGGCGAACATGAAGTAGACATGGGCCGGCGGCTCTTCCAGGGTCTTCAGCAGGGCATTGAAGGCCTCCACCGTGAGCATGTGGACTTCGTCGATGATGATGATCTTGTACTTGGACTTGGTGGGCAGGAACCGGATGTTTTCCTTGAGTTCCCGGATCTCCTGGATGCCGCGATTGCTGGCGCCGTCGATCTCGTGCAGGTCGATGGCGCGGCCCCCGGTGATCTCCCGGCAGGATTCGCACTGGTTGCAGGGGGTCTCCGGTGCGCCCTCCTGGCAGTTGATCGCCTTGGCCATCAGCCGCGCCAAGGTGGTCTTGCCGGTACCGCGCACCCCGGAAAAGAGCATGGCATGGGCGACCCGATTCAGACGCAGGGCGTTCCGCAGGGTGCGCACCACCGGCTGCTGGCCCACCACCTCGTCAAAGGTCTGGGGCCGCCATTTTCGCGCTAGGACAAGGTAGGACATGATCTAAAAGGAGACGGCCTGGTCATGCCGGCGGATCATCCGGCGGCCGAGATCTTCAAAAAAGGATAGCCAGGCACCCCTGCGGCACACAGAGAATCCCGCTACCGTTGCTTCCTTCCGGACCTGGCGGGGTTTGCGAGCCTCTGTTGCACAGGACCCGGCTATCACACTCACAATCGGATGACGGGGTGCGTTCGAAAAAGTCCGAACAGATTTCACCCAAAATTTGTAACGGGGCGGGGCGGAATTCCCCCCGGGCTCCCCTTCCGTCCGCCCCGCGGAAGCGACCATTTCGGCTTGGACGATTTCAAGATTTTATATCTTACCCAATTTTTCCTTTGACGGCAAACCCTTTTTATAACTGGAGGGTTCCGCCTTTGCCCCCTGATCGGCCGCGAGGTGATCGATATCCTCTGTGAGCACTACGTGAAGCCCGCGGTCCGGGCCCACAGCCCACCGATACCCCGACGGCAGCCTGGCGCCCTTCCATGGCCCCGGATGCCTTGCACGCCACACTGCCCGGGGGCAACTCATTGAAAAGGCGAATTCTACATCTCGCCTTGCAGCAACATCTCGACAAAAACCTTCACAATCTCAGGATCAAGTTGGGTTCCGGCCACCCTTTTCAACTCCCCGATGACGACTTCCCTGCTCAAACCTTTTCTATAGGCCCGGTCGGAAATCATCGCATCATAGAGGTCGGCCGCGGCAATAATCCTCGCGCCCAATGGAATCTCCTCCCCCTTAAGACCGGCAGGGTAACCTTTCCCGTCATACCTTTCATGATGCGCATAGATAGTGAGTTTGATATCCCAGGGCGAGTTAATGTTATTAAGGATTTTCAAACTGGATTCAGGGTGCTTCTCGATCTCCCTCCATTCCTCGTCATCCAGTTTTCCGGGTTTATTAAGGATGTCTTCACGAATGCCGATCTTCCCGATATCATGAAGGATGGCTGCCACCTCAATGCCTTCTATCTCATGAAGGGACAGACCCAGCTTCTTTGCTATCTTCACCGCGCACCTTGCCACCGCATCGGAATGCCCCCTGGTGTAATGGTCTTTCACCTCCAGCGCAGAGGTTAAAGCCCGAATAGTGCTGAGGTAACTTTCATGCAGATCTTTATACAACCCGGCGTTTTCAATGGCAGATGCCGCTTGGTGCGCCATGGTGGAAAGGAGCGCTAAATTATCCTCCGTAAAGGGTTCGGAATCCTTTCCCCGATTAAGGTTGATAATACCGACAACACCCTTTTTGGTCTTTAAAGGGGCGCAGATAGAGTTTATCTTAGCATACTTCATCCTGCCCTTATTATTAGCTTGCGGACTATCCAACCTTCCACGAAAGACCAAGGGTTCGCCATTCTGGGCCGCCGTCCCTGCAATACCTTCCCCGACCTTAATCCTCGCCTTTCTGATGACCTCTTCATCCAGACCGTGTGCCCTTTTTATGGTTAAAACCCCTTCTTCCGGGTCAAGAAGCATCAGGGAACCCGTGTCTGCTTTCAGTGTCCTGACAGTACTGTTGAAGACAGATGAAAGCACCTCGTCCAGGTCAAGGGAAGAGACCGTCACCTTTGCGGTCTCATAGAGGGCAGTCATCTCGGTCAGCCTTTCACTCAACTTTTTGTTCAGTTTTCTGATCTCGGCCAGATAACCCTCTGTCCTGGAATTAGTGAATTCCGTGTATGCCATGCCATAGGCCATGATCCCTTCCATAAGCACGGTGAAGGAGTCATCAACGATCTTTTGGGGATATGCCTTGGACTTATTGATTTTCCTTAGGGCATCCAGATGCATTTCAACCACCACCTCGGGCCCCGTCTCCTTATTCATCATCTCCTTGCCGAACTGGGCGACATGGTAGAGGTTTGTCTCCTGGCCGGTCTTCAGGTACTCAGCAAGGATGTTTTTGTAGCGAAGACTTAACTGGTTATTCATCATTCTATCATTCATATACACAGACCCTGTCGCGCCCCGCTGCCTTGGCCTGATACAATGCCTCATCTGCCAGTTTGAACAGGTCCGGCGCAGTCATATCTTTCCCGGTATAATCAGCAACCCCGGCGCTCAGCGTTGCCCCTGAACAGCCGCCCTCCACCTCAAACCTGTGTTTTCTGACCTTGTCAAGGATACGAACGGCTGATTCAAATGCCTGCTTCTTGCCGGTTTCCGGCATGATAACGACAAACTCATCGCCCCCGTATCTGGCCACAACATCCGTCTTGCGGGCAGTGTCTTTGAGGAGCCTTGCTACATCCTTGATGACCGTATCTCCGGCAAGATGCCCGTAAGCGTCGTTTATTTTCTTGAGGTTGTCTATGTCCATTATCACAAGTGCCAGCGCCCGTTGATATCGCCTGGCACGCTTAATCTCTTTGCTGAGCATCTCATGAAAATGCCGTATGTTAAAAATCCCGGTCAACCCATCTGTTATAGACTGCTCTCGCAGGATCTCATAGAGCCGCAGCCTTTCAAGTGCCAGTGTGAAGTGGGTGGCTAAAATAGAGGCCATCTGCTTTTCTACCTCATCCAGGTCGGACCTTGCCTCCCCGCCTGCAAGCCTAATCTCCCCAATCTCCTCCTTTTCTATTTTCAGGGGGATGGCGATAGGGAAACAGCCCCTTGCCGCCTCCTTCAAACCTTTTCGCTTAGTGGTCCTGAAGGTCGCCATCCCGCCGGTTGTCCTGTCTTTCAGGTATAAACATCCATCTTCCATGTCGAACATCTCGGCGGACTTATCAACAATGAATTGGCACAGGGAATCCATATCCGAAAAGGCATTGAGTTTTATGCTCACTTCCTGCAAAAAGGTTAATCCCTTTAATTCGATGTAATGCCCGAAGGCAACCTCATAGGGGGATATGACCTCAAGGAATGCCCTTAACGTCTGAGCGGCCGCTGATTGTGGGGAGAAAGCGTTTTCCGGCGATATCCTTTCCAGCGACTCAAGGTGCAGGGCAAAGATATCGCTGGGGCTTGTTCCGTCGTTCATTAGCACCTTACTCAACTCATAGAGCCTGTAGAGGCCATTTTCCTTGCCCTCTTTCAGGTACTGGGCCAATGCGGCCAAATATTCCTCGCTTCTTTGACGACTGACCATCTTTTCACTCTCGGGAGCTTTCATGGGACTTCATATTGATGAAGCTTGCATGCCCCATGCCGTATGACATCATAATCTCTAAAAGTACTCTGAAGGATTTGAGAATAGCTTCCTTCCCATCGGCTAAAGAGGTTTCTTCAAGAACTTTCTTGATGGTTTTGTAATGCATTTCTATAATATCCTCCGGCCCGATCCCCTTCTGGATAAATTCCTTACCCAGAAGTGATACATTGTAGAGGTCTATCTCCTCCGGAGATTCCAAATAGTCCTTTAACAACTCTCTGTATTCATAACAAAGCATGGTCTTTGCCATTCCCGAAACCCTCCTTCACCGAGCCACCACAATAGTGAGGTCATCCCTTTCCCTGCCGAATTCAGCAGCGATCCTCTCGGCTATTGTCTGGGGATGCTGCCCAAGGAATTCCGGCGGATACAGATTCAAGTCAAACTTTGTGGAGATGCCGTCCGAGTGGAGGATAATAATGTCCCCCTCTCTATATGAAAACTCCTCCTCTCTCACCTTGCGAAGATTGTAGCCCAGGATGCCGTTTACAGAGATCGGCCTGATCACTGTCCGGCTTTTCACCCTCACCTCTATGTTTCCAACCCCTGCATATCTCAAGGTGGAGCTTTCCAGATCAATCAGGGCCATCCCTACTGCCGCGCCCCTGGTCTTTTTCAGTTCCTCATGGCAGCCGGTAATGATTTCCGTGAGACTTTTCTGATAATTGTTTTTTATGTACCCTACGGCCGTATCGGAAGCGGCAGCGGCATCAGTCCCGTGACCGAGGCCGTCTATCACGGCAATAAAAATCCGGCTCTCAAACTCCTTGATAAAATAGGCGTCGCCGCAGAGCCTTTGCCCCTTCAATGCCTGATTCACTATGCCAAATCGCATAAAGACCTCACAGCCATTTCCTTATCCATATTGTCGTCCCCTTCCCGGGCCTGGATTCTATCTTCATCTCGTCCATCATCCTCTTTGCACCTGACAGCCCTATGCCCAATGAGCCTTTGGTGGAGTATCCGCCCTTCAAGACCCGTTTAATATCCTCTATGCCCGGCCCCTGGTCTGCAAAGACAATCTCCACCCCCCTTCTTTCCCCTAGAGAGATTGCCCTTGAAGTAACCGTGCCTTTG
>JAJZSH010000238.1 GCA_021822005.1 Deltaproteobacteria bacterium
AGAAGCATAAGATCGCCGGGATGTTCGGTCTGCTGGGTTTGGTTTCCGGTATCGCCGCCCACAGTAACCTTGGCGCGGTTTTTGGTCTGCTTTCCGGCCGTGAGTTCTGGCATGGGCCGTACATGCCCATCTATTTCATCACTTCAGCCATGATGTCCGGCTGCGCTGCGGTTATCTTCTTCCATTATCTCGGCTACCGGGCCAATGGCTGGAAGATGAGCGAGAAGCTGGAGAACTCCCTTATGGCCACGGCAAAATTGGGGGCAACCCTGATCGCGGTGATCATGTTCTTCACCACTTGGAAGATGATCTCCGGCATCAGCGGTCAGCCGCCGGGAAAATACGAGGCCATGATGGCTCTGGTGAGCGGCCCCTATGCGATCAATTTCTGGCTCGGCGAGGTCATGCTCGGCATGGTCATTCCCTTTGCCATGATCCTGGCCGCCCGCGCCAAAAATCTGCCCGTGCTCTTCTGGGCCTCGGTCTCCAGCGTTGTCGGCATCTTCTTCATGCGCTACGATCTGGTTGTGGTAGGACAGCTCGTGCCTTGGTACCATGAGTTTGGGCTTGTTGATATGCCGCATCTGCTCACCTACACCCCTTCCCTGCATGAGATTGTCATCACCTTGGGGGCCATGGGAATCTGTGTCATGGGATTTTTTATGGGTGAAAGGCTTTTCAGGGGGCATTTGTCCGAGGATCATTAAGCGCGCAGAGGAGAAGGATTATGGTGGCCAAGAAAAAAACGGCCATCCAGCCTTTGCGGCCTGATTTGCCGATTTACCCCATAGGGGTGGCAGCAAAGCTGTTGGATGTTCATCCGAGAACACTTCGTATCTACGAGGCAGATGGGCTGGTTCATCCCCAGCATAATGGATCCCGGCGGCTGTATTCCTTGAATGACATAAAGTGGGTATCATGTGTGCGGTCCATGATCCACGATCAGGGGATCAGTATTCCGGGGTTGAAAATGCTGTTGACGCTTGCGCCATGCTGGGAGATTGCAGAATGTCCCGGCGAGGTTCATGAAACCTGTGAATGTCTTTTTGACAGGGCTGTGCCGCGGTCGTTGCGTGTCGCGGGCGACGAGGTAGCCGAAAAAAAAGCCAAAGCGGCCGACCGGGCCAAGGAAAATACCGGTTCCGGCCGCAAGAAACAGGTCGGGCGCAGTTGATACAGTTGGTGGTCAACGAATAATAAAAAGGCCGGAGAGGGTTTCTCTCCGGCCTTTTTATATTGCGATACAACGGGGAGACCTAGTCGAGCTCCTCGCCAAAGGGATTTTTCAATCCATACCGTTCGATCTTCCGGCGCAGGGTGTCTTTGGATATCTTCAGCTCCCGGCAGGTGGTCATCCGCCGCCAGTGATTCCGTTCCAGGGAATGAAAAATCGCCTGCTTCTCGATTTCCTCGAGGGGGAGCGGCGTGTGGAGAGGGATGGCGCCGGGCTGGTGGCTGTCCTGGGCCTTGGGGGCAAAGGGCTCGGGCAGATGTTCCGGTCTGATGAAACCACCATGGCAGAGGATGAAGGAGTACTCGATGATGTTCTCCAGCTCGCGGATATTGCCGGGGAAGTTGTAGCGCATGAGAATGCTTAAGGCTTCATCGGAAATTCCGACGATATCCTTGCCCTGCTGGGTGCTGAACTGTCTGATGAAATGCTCGGCGAGCATGGGGATGTCTTCCATGCGGTCCCGCAAGGGCGGGAGATCGATCTTCACCACGTTCAGGCGATAGAAGAGATCTTCCCGGAAGAGGCCTTCCTGGACAAGGGCCTGCAGGTTGCGGTTGGTGGCGGCGATGATCCGCACGTCGGCCTTGACCGGTTTGTTGGACCCCAGGGGTTCGTACACCTTTTCCTGGAGAACGCGCAGGAGCTTGACCTGGAGGGAAGCAGGGATATCGCCGATTTCGTCGAGGAACAGGGTGCCTTTTTCGGCGCTGGCAAAGCGGCCCGGCCTGTCGTGTTTGGCGTCGGTGAAGGCGCCGGCCTTGTAGCCAAAAAGCTCCGACTCAAGCAGGGTTTCCGGCAGAGCCCCGCAGTTGACCGCCATGAAGGGGCCTTTGTTGCGCCGGCTCGAGGTGTGAATGGCGCGGGCCACCAGTTCCTTGCCGGTGCCCGACTCGCCGAGAACAAGAACATTGCTCTCGCTATGGGCGATTTTCGGCAGGATGTTGAAGATGCGCTGCATGGAAGCGCTCTTGCTGAGGATTTCGCCAAAGGTGTAGCGCCGGGAAAGCTGCTTGCGGAGTTCCGTGACCACGCTGAGATCCCGGAAGGTTTCCACCCCGCCGATGACGTTGCCTTCGTGGTCAAGAAGCGGGGCGGCGCTGATGCTTAAAGGGATCTGTTTGCCCTCCGCGTTCCTGACGAAAATGGAGCGATTGGCCACGGGCTTGCCGCTGTAAAGGCTTTGGGCAATGGCGCAGTTATCGCCGCAGATGCTGGAATGAAACACCTCGCTGCACGACATGCCGATGGCGTCCTGCCGTTTCCAGCCCGTAATCAGTTCGGCTGCCCGGTTGAAGGAGGTGATCTTCCAGCTGCGGTTCACGGTGAACACTCCATCGGCGATACTTTCCAGCACCAGATCCTTGGTCATGACCGCAGTCAGGTCGCGGAAGGTCTCCACCCCGCCGATCACAGCGCCGTCCGGGTCGGTGAGCGGGGCGGCGCTGATGCTGATCGGGATGGTCTCCCCGTCCTTGCCCTTGATAAAGATGGAGCGGTTGCCAATGGGTTGGCCGCTTTCGACGCTCTGGGCCAGAATGCAGGCATCGCCGCAGATGCTGGAGTGGAAGATGGTGCTGCAGGGCTTGCCGAGGACTTCGTCCTTGTGCCAGCCGGTGATGTGTTCCGCCGCCCGGTTGAAGGAGGTCAGGTTCCAGTTCCGGTCCACGGTGAAGACGCCGTCGGCAATGCTGTCCAGGACCAGCGGGTAAATCTGGCCGGGATCGCTGGCGTCGCGGAGGGTGATGATGGCGCCTGCGAGCCTCCCGTTTTTATCAGGGATGGGTATCGCCGTAACGAGGAGAACAACGGATTCCTTGCTGTCCGGCTTGCCCATGATGATGCGGAAGCCGTAGATGGCGCGGCCAGAGGCCAGCGGCCCGTAAAGACTGCACAGTGCTTCGAATTTGCCTGTGTCGCTGAAAACGTCCTGGCAGCGCTTGCCGATGGTCTCGCCGGTGGTGAGGCCCATGAGTTTTTCAGCTGCTTCGTTGCAGAAGGTGATCCGCCAGTTTTCGTTCACGGTGAAAACTGCTTCCTGTACGGCAGGGGAAGAGGGGGAGGCGGTTCTGGTGTCCATTGTTATGAAATAGTGGGTGTGTTGGGTTGTCTGTTATTGTTAAGAATCATTCTTGACTCTTTAAGAATATAGCAAAAAAAAGCAAAGTACGCTTGCGGAAAGGCAAGCATCAGCGGGTTTTTCTCAGCGGCGGAGAAAGTTGCCAGAATTCAGGATCCGGCCTGGCGCAGGCGCATGGGAAACTTTGGCCCGAAATCGCGAAAATTATCTTGACATGCGGGGTTGTCAAATTACAATGGGCCGAATAATTAACCCTGAGATTAATTGCTTAAGTACCTTCTGGATTATCCGATTCCTGAAGGGTGGAAGAGGATGAGCACCCTTCTGAAATACATTGAGGAGATGGGAGAATGAAGATAGATGATCTTGAAAAACTCGAGAATGAGGGGGCTGAAAACCTTCCTTCCGAGGAGCGGCGCCGATTCCTTCGTTTTGGTTTGGCGGTAACCGGTGTTTTTGTCGGAGGGTCCGTGCTTTCCCTGACCTCCGCCCGTAATGTCGAGAGCGCCATGGGCCCTGTGCCTGCATCCGGAAGTTTTCCCTACAGCCCCCACTACACCATGGTCATGCGCCAGAACCGCTGTATTGACTGTGAGCGGTGCATGGAGGCGTGTGTGAAGACCAACAACGTTCCCTCCTATGGCTATCGCACCACCATCCTCCAGCAGGAGCGGGAGATTGGCAGGGGTGCGAAAGAGCGGGTCTTCATGCCGGTGCTCTGCAACCATTGCAACCGGCCGCCCTGTGTCCGGGTCTGCCCCACCACCGCAACCTACAAGGACAAGAAAAACGGCATCGTCATGATGGATTACAAGCGCTGCATCGGCTGTAAGACCTGCATGGCTGCCTGTCCTTACAATGCCCGGTATTTTAAGGAAGAGAACCGGGCCGTTGACAAGTGCAACTTCTGTTTCGACACCCGTCTGTCCAAGGGCGAGAGCAAGACGGCCTGCGCGGCGGCCTGTCCGGCTGGGGTTCGTATCTTCGGGGATCTCACCAATTACGACAGTGAAGCCTATAAGCTGATCCACAAGCCTGAAAAGGTTGTCTGGGTTCTTCGGCCTGAAACCGGCGCCATGCCCAACGTGTTTTACATGAATGATTAACCAAACAGCGGAGAGGCCGTAATGAAACGCAACAACAAGAGCGTAATGAATATGGCGGGCTTGGCGGCTGTTGTCGGCCTCCTTGTTTTTTCCAGCCTGTCTTTTGGCGAGGAAGCCTACGATGAGGATACCTATGGGCCGAAGGCGCCCATTGTCTGGACAAAACCCGTGAAAGGCGTGGCGTTTTCCCATAAAACCCACACCATGGATGCCGGTCTTTCCTGTGACAACTGCCATGACAAGATTTTTGAAATGGCTGCCGGCGCTGCCGGGCAGAAGGCCGATTTCACCATGGCTTCCTTGTATAAGGGGAAATACTGCGGCGCCTGCCATGACGGGCAGATGGCTTTTGCCTCCAACACCCGCTGCGCCACCTGCCATGTCGGGGTGAAGGGGTACAATAAGTTGACCGGCGCCGCGCCTCAGGGTAAGGCGCCAGGCAAGCATTGATTTTTTTCTGTGGTTGAACTCCATCCGCCTGTGCGATAACGAGAGGGCGGGCTGAGTTGCAGCGCGGTCCGATTTTTCGAAGCGGAAAGCCTTTGCGGTAAAAAGGCTTTCCGCTTTTTTTTATCGTTTTCCTCCCGTTTTTTTATCCCCCTTTCCCCCCTTCTTTTTTGGGCGAGACCTGCCCGCAACAGGTCTTGTTGCGGGAAAATCCATGGGTCGCTCATGGGCATCCCTGCAATTCATATTGTCAAATAACAGGTGAGTTCTCGCCTTAAGTCCTGAGGCATCGATCCGTGGTCCCGGAGCCCCGGTTTTTAAGGAGCAGGGCCAGGCGGACG
>JAJZSH010000239.1 GCA_021822005.1 Deltaproteobacteria bacterium
TGCGCAGCTTCTTGTTGCTGTAGGAAACCGAGAGGATTTTGCGCTTGACTACCAAGGGGGCAAGCCCTTGGCAGACCACTTCCACTTCCGGCAGTTCAGGCATGGGGAGACTCCTTCTTCAACCTGCACCCCCGGGCTTGATTTTCCGGATCAGCCTGGGGATGAAGAAGGAGCCGACAAAGAGCGCCAGGGAGAAAAAGGCCTTCCAGCGCATCAGCTGCCACCAGTCGCCGGATCTCCAGACCTCGGCCAGGGTAGCGAAGAAAAAGGTGAGGACAAAGCCTCCGGCGATGATGCCGAACAGGGTGCCGAAGAAATACTCCCGAAACGTCACCCTGGTCAACCCCATGCCGAAGTTGAGGGGGGTGAAGGGGAAAAAGACCAGCCGCAGGTAGAGCACCGTCGCAAAGCCGTTGGCCGCGATCCGGTCATCGTATTTTTTCAGCCGGTCGCCAATCAGCCCCGCGGCAAAATCCCGGCCCAGGTAGCGGCCGATGAAAAAAGCCAGGGAAGCGCCGAGCATGGCGCCCAGCTCATTGTAGAGAAAACCGTACAGGGTGCCGAACAGCAGGGCGCCGAGGCCGGTGAACAGGGTGGCGGGCAAAAAAAGACAGATGCCCCCGGCATAGAGGAGCACGAAGACCAGCGGCCCCCATGGGCCAAAGGAGTTCACCAGGCCCTGCAGATAGTCGGGCGAGATGTATTCCCGCACCGGCGTAAAGCGAAACAGGGCGATCATTCCGGCAAGAAACAGCGCAAAAACAACCGCCTTGCCAACCCCTTTTTGTTCAGCCATCACCGGTTTCATTTTTCACCGCCCATCCGTGATTCCGCTTTGTTGTTCCACAAAGGACATTGTCCGCCGATACATTCCCGGTTGACGGAAAACTGTTGGCAGACAAAATCAGCCTCGGCCAGGAGCGACACCGGCAGAAGCCGGTGGGAGAGAAGCGCCGCTTCTCTTAGGGCCGTGACCGTTTCCCGCTGGCAGCAGCGCGCCCCTTGCGTCTGGGCGATCTCGCCCAGCACCCGGGCCGTGATCTCCTGCACCTGCTGCCGGGCCTTGGGGGTGAGGGGCGTGGCCTCAAGCAGGACGCTGAAGGCGATGCCCACCCCGGCCGCGGCCCCGCAATTGCCCCAGAAGCCGCAGACCCCGCCCGGCACCTTGCTGCCCCGCTCAATGCCGGTGAGGATGGCTTCCCGGCTGATCTTGCCGCCCAGGTTCCGGTAGGTGGCCAGGATGATGCCCGGAACCATGGCATGATGCTCCGGCCCGTGCAGGGGAATGGCCGGGTGGCGGCGGATCGTGTCCAGGAGGACCAGCATGTCCTGTTCTCGTGTTTCGGCGCAGAGAAGCCGGATGGCGGAGAGGCCGTCCTGCTGGTGGCAACCATCGCAGATATAATGGCCCTCAACGCAGACCGCATTGGTTTTTTTGATCCCGCCGCAATAGTGGCAGGCCACCGCCCGGTCATGGGCGAGATAGCCGATCTCCTTGCCACAGGCCATGCAGCCCGACGGATGCCGACCGACAACGGGCTGGCGCAGGCCGGGAAGCGCAACAATCTTGCCCGGCGCCTCCTCCTGCCCGCCGCCGCAACAGCCACCACTCTGCAACAAGGGTAGAATCGCCGTCCCTGCCTCGGCTGGAGGGGCGCAGCAGCTATTCTCCAGGGTCAGGTTGGCCACCGCCCCCTGCGCATCAAGGACAAACAGGGACTCGGCCAGACTTTCCGCTTCGCTCAAGTCCACCGTCGCGCGCCGGCCCTTGAGCAGCATAGCCCCGCTTTCCGTCCACACTGCGGCAAACGGCCCCCGGTAGATGACCTCTGCCTTCCGCGCCTCTCCCGGCTTGTAGGCCCGGAAGGTGAGGGAATAGAACCGGGTTTCCCCTTCGATCCGGTAGGGGAAGCGCTTGATCAGGCTGGCTCCGGCAAAACCGGCACCCCGGAGCATGGCCAGCAGATCCTCCTGCCTCAGCGCCCCGCCAAGGCATTCGCCCCGGAACCGCTCGTTATTTTTGATCACCACCGGAATAGGCCCGTCGGTGACAATGTCGGACACCACCAGCCTGCCGCCAGACTTCAAAATCCGGAAGATCTCGTGCAGGGTTTGCCGCTTGTCCGGGCTTAAGTTTATCACGCAGTTGGAGATCACCACACCGGCAGTGCTGTCCGGCAGGGGGATGTCTTCGAGAAAGCCCTTTTTGAACTCCACATTGTCATAGCCCAGTCGCCTGGCCACCGTTGCCTTGGCCACCTCGGCCAGATGGAGCATCTCCTCGGTCATGTCGATGCCGATCACCCTGCCGGTTGGCCCCACCTGGGGTGCAGCCATGAAGCACTCGACTCCGCTGCCGCTCCCCAGATCCACCAGCACCTCGCCGGGTTGCGGCGCGGCATCCCGGACCGGACTGCCGCAGCCGTAGGATTTCTTCCGGGATTCGGCCGGGATGAAATTGGCCAGGGCCTGGTCCGGGGCAAAGGGATTGACGATCTCCTCGTTGGGTGTGAGCGCGGCCCGGCCATAAAACTCCCGCACCGTGCTGTGCCCCAGGTCATCGGAGAGAGAGATCACGCAATTGCAGTGAGTAAGAGCCACCTCCCGGCCGGTGTCCGGGCAGTCGTGGCGCACTTCGCCCATCCGCAGCAGGAGCTCACCTTTTGCCCGGACGGGGTATTGGCGGGCCTGCCTGCTGATCAGCCAGAGGGCCAGGCCGTTGTAAAGTTCCACATAGGGATCGTGCCCGACCAGGGCACCGCCGGTCAGATAGCTGTGATCCAGATCGCCGCCGCCCACCAGAAACCGCAGGGGGTTGGCCTGATACGCCGCGCTGTCAATCAGCGAAGCCTGCCGGATCTTTTCCAGGACCGGGCTGTGCCGCCAGACCGTTTCCAGACCTTCGGCCAGGGCCCCGCAGGCCAAATCCGCAATACCGACCAGGGCGGGGGAGGGATAGATCAAGCCGTCCGGCCCGACAGCCAGGGACTCCCAGGCCGCGTTGGACAGGTCATGCCGGGTGCCGGGGGTGCTGAACACCTGGCTGCGCAGACTCTCCACATTGTCGATGCGTACCCTCATTTTCTCGGCCATCTCCTGGGCCCGGATCACCTCGGGGAGAATCAGGGGAGGGGAAACAAACTGCTCCTGGCTGCCCTTGCCCCGGACAAAATGCCAGAGCAGGTGGATGTTGCTGATCCCCTGCCCGGCGGCAAAGGCGACAATCTCGGCCAGTTCGCCAACATTGGCCCGGCTTACCGCCACGGACAGGGTAAGGGGGAAATCCGCCTCCTTGAGCAGACCCAGGCCTTCCAGCAGCCCGGCAAAAGAGCCTTTTCCCCGCAGCGCCTCATGCCGCTCCGCCAGGCCATCCAGGCTGAGCTGCAGGTGGAACCGGTCCCTGGGCAGGGCCGCAAGCCCGGCACGATGCTCCCTGATCAGCAGGCCATTGCTGAGCGCCACCACATGGACCTTTGGATCGGCAAGCAGTTCAGCCACCATGCCGACAAAGCCCGGATAGACAAAGGGCTCGCCCCCGGTGAAATAAAACAGGGTGCAGCCCAGAGCTCTGGCCTCGGCGAGGCCCTGGGCCAGGACTTCCGGGGAAAGGGCCGCTGTCTGGGCCGGGGAAGAGGCGAACAGGCAATGGTGGCAGGCCAGATTGCAGCGGTCGGTGAGATGAAACCAGCATTCCTTCAGGCTGTTCAGGGTGAGAAGTTCCGCCCGGCCTCTGTAGGGGGAGACCGGCCCGGCGGTAAGCTGGGAGACAAGCCGCCGGGCCGCCAGCATCCGCCCGCCGAGGTCTTTTTCAGAGATCCCCGCGTTGCAGGCGGCTGGATTTTTCCCTTGCTGCAGCTCCTGCAACAGGCAATCCGCCTCGTGATCCGGCACGAACCAGTCCGGCTTTTCCGGCTGCACATACACCGGGGTTCCGTCCTGCTCCAAACGCTGCCATTCTTCAAACATGCAATAGTCTCCGGGTAATTCCCACCTGGAATTTAATGATTTCCTTCAATGTAACGCAAAGGCGCAATGGACGCAAAGAACAAAACAAAAAAATTTAGGAGCCGTTACGGAATAACCATCGCCGGTAACAGCAGCGTAAGCGGCGCTGCTGCCGTTCTTGCCATTGAAATGGCATGATTATTTTGTTACAAAACGGCTTAGCGTCTTGGCGCCGTTGCGTTATAACTAGTGCCTTGTAACAATCAAATTAGTTCCCTCCCCCCTTGGGGGGGAGGGTTTAGGGTGGGTGGGAGTCGTCATGTAGACGCCCAATTGTTGCTTCACCCACCCCCTGACCCCCTCCCGTCAAGGGAGGGGGATGCGAAATTAAAAACGTTACATGGCACTAACCAGCAGGCACTCAAAAAAAGGAGGAGCAATGGCAGAAGATCGAGCCACCCTGCGCACAAACATCCTGGCCGCCCGCGATAGCCTGCCCCCGGAAGAACGGCAGCGGAAAAGCCGGGCCATTACCGAACGCCTCCTGGCCCTGCCGGACTTTGCCGCCGCCCGCAGCGTTTTTGCCTATGTCAGCTTCCGAAGCGAGGTGGAGACCCTGCCCCTCATCGCGCATTGTCTGAACAGGGGCGTGACCGTAAGCGCTCCCCTGACCCTGCCTGCGGAACACCGGCTGCTGGCCTATGCCCTCAGCGATCCGATTCGGGATCTTGCGCCGGGCTATTGCGGCATTCCGGAACCGGCGAAAACCCTGCCCCTGGTGGACCCTGCCTCCATCGAGGTGGTGGTGACGCCGGGCAGTGTCTTTGACGCCAGGGGAGGGCGGCTGGGATACGGCGGCGGCTTTTATGACCGCTTTTTACAAACCGCGGCGCCGCAGGCCTTGCGGATCGGCCTGGCCTACGATCTCCAGGTCATTGAGGCCGTGCCCCTGAAAAGCCACGATCAGCAGCTCGATTATCTTATCACCGAAACCCGCGCCATAAAATTTGGCCGTGTAATACAATAAGGTCGTCATCATGATGGCCAAAACGGCATAAGGAGCCGTAACGAAAGGGTCAAGAAAGTACAGGTTCTTTCGTAACGGCTCCTAAGGAGTGCCCATCCGGAAACGGCCCTTTCGCCCGATTGCTGCGTTGCTCAGTCGCCGAAAAATGCTCACGTACCATATGTACGCTCCGCTTTTTCGTCTTCCTCGCGCCTTGCACTCGAACGAAATTGCT